>JAUYGP010000223.1 GCA_030690515.1 Giesbergeria sp. | reverse complement strand
CGTCCAGCAGCTTGCGCACGGCCGTGATGAGGGAGGTCGAGGCCTGGGCACCGCCCGGGCCGCTGTGCTCCCACACGCGATCGCCGCGCTGCACGGCGATGGACAGGGTATCGGTACTGGTGTCGAAGGCAAGAAGATTCATGGAGCCGAAAAGAGAAGGCGCGCCCCGGGCGCGCAACACCCCGCAGGATACCCGCACTCGATCGCGGCGCGAAGCGGCTGCGGGCAGAGGCATGCAGGGGCCAATTATCTGCGGACGGGGCGATAGACTTGCTGCATGAATCCTGCGATCTGCCGCCGTCTGCTGCCGTACCTGCGGGCTCTGTCCCTGCTGCTGGCCACAGCTACCGGGTTGGCCACAGCCCAGCCGCTGGCGGCGCCAGCCCCCGCCCCTTTGCCGTCCGCAGTGGAGGCCGCTTTGGCCCGCGCACGGCTGCCACGCGATGCACTGTCGGTGCTCGTGATCGATGCCCAGGACGGCCGGGCGCCTGCGCGTCTGTCCTACCGTGCCCAGGTGCCGGTGAATCCGGCCTCGGTCATGAAGCTGGTCACCACCTACGCCGCACTGGACCAGCTGGGCCCGGCATACACCTGGAACACGCCGGTCTATGTCGACGGGACGGTGCGCGGAGGCAGCCTCAAAGGCAATGTCTACATCCGGGGGCAGGGAGATCCGAAGCTGGTCATGGAGCGCCTGTGGTTGCTGCTGCGGCGCCTGCAAGGCCAGGGCATCCAGGTCATCGTGGGCGACATCGTGCTGGATCGCAGTGCCTTCGATCTGGCTGGGCATGACCCGGCGCTTTTCGATGGTGAGCCCTTGCGCCCCTACAACGCCGCGCCCGATGCGCTGCTGCTCAACTTCAAGTCCGTGGTGATGGGCTTTGTGCCCGATGTCGGTGCGGGGGTGGCGCACATCCAGTACGACCCACCGATGTCGGGCGTCCAGCGCCCGGACAGCGTGGTGCTGGCGGCTCCCGGCACGGGCTGTGGTGACTGGCGCGGGGCGCTGCGTGCTGACCTGGGTGATCCGGTGCGTACCGTCTTCCAGGGCGCTTACCCCGCTGCCTGTGGCGAGCGTAGCTGGGCCGTCGCCCATGCCGATCCGCAGGCCTTTGCCGCCCGGGCTGTGGAAGGGATGTGGCGCACGCTGGGGGGTAAGCTCACCGGCAGTGTGCGCGAAGGCAAGGTGCCCGCTGGGCTGCAGCCCGTGTTCAGCGCCACCTCCCCCTCACTGGCCGAGGTGGTGCGGGACGTCAACAAGTTCAGCAACAACGTCATGGCGCAGCATGTCTTCCTGGCGCCGGCGCTACAAAAGAACGGTGTCGCCACGTGGGATGGTGCCCGCGAGGTACTGCGCCAATGGTGGCTGCAGCGTTTTGGTGCCGAGGGCCAGCCCGTCACCGACAACGGCGCGGGGCTCAGCCGCGAGGCACGCATCAGCGCCCAGGCACTGGGCCGCATGCTGCAGGCGGCGTGGCAGTCGCCCGTGATGCCGGAACTGGTGGCGTCCCTGCCAGTGGCCGGTATCGACGGCACCCTGCGGCGCAGCAAAAGCCGCACGGGTAGCGCGCACCTCAAAACCGGCAGCTTGCGCGATGTGCTGGCTGTGGCTGGGTATGTGCATGCCGACGATGGTCGCCGTTATGTGTTGGTGGCCATCGTCAACCATCCCCAGGCCGCAGCGGCGCGGCCCGTGTTCGATGCCCTTATCGACTGGACAGCGGGCGTCCCGTAACTCGCGCTCTGTGCGGTTGTCGCACAGGTGTCTTTGCCGAAGGCCTCTTCCTCGTTATCCCCAATGGCTGTAGCCAGTGATGCAGGCAGCATGGTTTCTTTTTTGGACGAGGGTATCTCCATGACGTATTTCCGCTTTACCTGTGTTGCTGCCGCTGCAGCCCTGCTTGTGGCCTGCGGCGGATCTGACGATCCTGACCGAGGTGCCCTCAAGGACGCGCCGGTCACCGTGACCACGCTCACGGCAGCGCAGATCGATGCCGGTACCGCCGCAGCGGGCCTGCAGGCGTTGAGCGGCAAAGCGAAATGCGATGTCAAGGTGGTTGCGCTGAACTACATCACCGTGGGAGCGCAGGGCACCGAGGAAACCAATGCCTCGGGCGTTATGTTGGTGCCCGGTGGAGCCGCATGCGCCGCGCCCGCCGCGCTGGTGGCCTATGCCAAGGGCACGGACATGCAAAAGCCGCGCACCCTGGCGAACCCGCAGGATGGCGAGACCTTTTTGTTGGCCGCCATGTATGCAGCCCAGGGATATGCGGTGGTTGCTACTGATTACCTGGGTTTTGCCAAATCCAGCTATGCCTACCATCCCTATCTGCATGCCGACTCGGAGGCACGCACCGTGATCGACTCCATCCGCGCAGCACGGGCGGCGGCGCCCTCGGTGGGGGCGAATCTGTCGGGCAAGGTGATGTTCACAGGCTATTCGCAGGGGGGGCATGCCTCCATGGCCGCCCAACGGGCAGCCGAGCGGGACCATGCCACGGAATTCAATGTGGCGGCGGGTGCCCACTTGGCGGGGCCCTACAACCTGTCAGGTTCGCTCAAATTGACCGATGCCATCGCCGGTTTCCAATTCTTTGTGCCTTACCTCGTCACGTCGTGGCAAAAGGTCTATGGCACTGTCTATACCGATGTGAAGACAGCGTTCAAGACACCGTATTCGGGTTATATCGAAAACCTGCTTCCCAGCCCCACGCTGAACTACACCACACTGGTTACCACCGGTGCACTGCCGGGTGGCCCCGGTGTCACGCCCAACCAGGCGCGTGATGCCATGTTCCAGTCTGATTTTCTGTTGGGCGCGCAAACCAGTGCTACGCACCCGCTGTATGTGGCGGCGAAAAAGAACGATTTGCTGGGCTGGAGCCCCAAGGCGCGGGTGATGTTGTGCGGCGGTGCGGGTGACCCCACCGTGCCCCCGGCTGTCCACCAGCAGGTGATGAAAGCCGATTTTGACAGCCGTGGGTTGACCAATGTCACATCAGTAGATGTGGACGCCATGGTGCAGTCGGTTTTTGGCCCCGGTGGCAAGGCGCCTACCGATCCAACTTCAGCGGCTTTCGCCACCTACTATGGCAATTACCACGGCACCTACGAGCCCCCGTTCTGCCATGCGCAGGCGCGTGTGTTGTTTGACGCAGTGAAGTAGTTTTCGCCGCAGCCCTGATTCCTGGGCCCCACTTGCCCCATCACCGGTCTGCAACGGTGGTGGGGTGAGGCGTTCGTGGGTGCAAAACCACATCCGTACTTACCCGCTAAAACTTCCATACACCTAGCTGTAACATTTGCGACAAATAGAACGGGCGTTCTATTTTTCATTTTCAGGAGTGAAAGCATGGGTTTCCAGCGCAAGGCATTGTGGGTTTCTCTGGCGGCAGCGTGGGTGCTGGCCGGTTGTGGCGGTGGCGGGTCGGATACCGAGCCTTTGGCACCGGTCAAGACCATCAAGGTCATGGGCGATAGCCTGGCCGACAGCGGCACCTTCGGGCTCAAATTCACAGTGCAGGGCGCAGCGCCCACGGGTGCCGGCTCCACGCCCATCTGGCCCGAACGCATTGCCAGCAGTTACGGCACCACGCTGTGCCCGCGCTACGTGTTCACGGGCACCGCGTTCAACAACGCAAGCGGCTGCACCAACTATGCGGTGGGTGGCGGGCGTATCAACAACTTTACGGCACCGACATCGCCCGTGTCGATCACCAAACAGATCAGCGACGCGGGCGCTGAAGGCTTTGCCGCCAGTGACCTGCTGTTGATCGACGGCGGCGGCAATGATGCAGCCGACCTGGTCGGCGCATACCTCTCAGCCTCCAAGGACGGTGGTGCCAGCTACAGTGCCGTACTCAAGACCCTGTTGCCGCCCGCTACGGTAGATGCCGCGCTGGCAAGTGGAGCCACGGGCATGGCCCAGGTGGGTGGCGCCTACATGATGGCACTGGCCGACAAGTTCCATGGCTCCATTGATGCCAATGCACTGAACAAGGGCGCGATGCGCGTGGCCGTGCTGAACATGCCCAGTATCGACAAAACGCCCCGTTTGCAGCAGTTGCTCGGCGGCATCGCTGCCACGGCGGGCGCTGAAGCCAGTGCCCAGGTGCAGGGGCTGGTCAAGGCCTGGGTGGAGACATTCAACAAGCAACTGGCGGCCCGCTTTGCAGGTAACAGCAAGGTGGTGGTGGTGGATTTCTACACCTCACTCAACGATCAGGTGGCGCACCCTGAGCAGTTCAGCCTGACCAATGCCAAGAACACCGTTTGCCCGATCACGGGTGTGGGCGGCGATGGCCTGCCCACCTATACCTTCCCCACCTGCACGGCCGCAGCGCTGTCGGCCATGGCGCCTCCAGCCGGTGCCACCGGTGGGGCTGACTGGTGGAAGACCTATGCCTTCTCCGATAGCTTCCACCCCACTCCCTATGGCCACCAATTGCTGGGCCAGCTGGTCTCGCGTTCGCTGGCCCAGGCGGGTTGGCTGTAAATGCCATTAAAAGGAATATTCATGAAAACCAACAAAACCATCGTCTGGATTGCCGGTGCTGCGCTTTTGTCCTGTGCAGGTCTGGCGCAAGCCCAGAGTGCCGGTAGCTGGCTGGTACGCGCCGGTGTGACGCATATTTCTCCTGAAGTCAGCAGTGGCGACTTGTCGGCCCCGAGCTTTGCCAACACCAAGGTCGATGTGCTGGCGGATACGCAACTGTCCGGTGGCATCACCTACATGGTCACCGACCACTGGGCTGTGGATGTGCCTCTGGCATTGCCCTTCAAGCACGACACCGTGGGCGCCGGAGCGATTGCGGGCGTCGGCAAGATCGGCGAAGTCAAGGCACTGCCCATGACCATTTTTGCGCAGTACCGCTTTCTGGAGGCCGACGCCAAGGTGCGCCCCTATGTCGGCCTGGGGCTGACCTATGCCAAGTTTTTCAAGGAACGCGGCACGGCGGCCCTGACCGGCCTGACCGGTGGAACGCCTGCCAACCCCACGCTGCTGAGTGCCGAGTCGGGATTCGGCCTGACGCCGCAGATCGGGGTGAACATTGCCCTGAACGACCGCTGGTTTGTAGACCTTGCCTACTACAAAACCTTCGTCAAGACGCGCAACACACTGTCGACGGGGCAGCACATCGACGTCAAGCTCAACCCCAATGTGTTTACGGTGGGTGTGGGTTACCGTTTCTGACCAAGAGGCCAGTCCAGCCAACAAAAAACCGCCCGAGGGCGGTTTTTTGTTGGGCAGCGTGTCATTACCAGCGGGCGCGCAGCTTGTCGTAGGCGTACGTGCCGAGCTGGCGGTGTGCTGAGGGGCTCAGGTACACATTGTCGGCAAATACGTACAGATCCACATCGGCATCGGGCACCAGCGTCGATGGGGTGCACAGGGCCGAGTTGACCTGGCCTGCGCCAGTGCCGATACCGTTGCCTGCATCGACCGAAGTGCACACGGGCGTCTGCGCATAGGAAAACGAGAAACTCGAAGGAGCCGAGGTGTAGAGGTTTACGTAATAGGCCGAGTCGATATACAGCACGTGCTCGCCGAGATCGTTGATGGCCACAAGCAGGGCTTGGTTGAAGCCGCTGCTGGCCTCGCTGAGCAGAGATTCTTGACCGCTAGCCAGGCCCCAGGGGGTCTTGCTGAGGTCGTAGGTGCCGGACACCACCACATGGGGGGCGCCTGCGTTCACCAGGCGGACGATCTGCGCTGCCATATCCTTGCCGTTCTGGCGGGCCTGCGCCACATAGTCGGCGGCACTCAAAGTACCGGCGCGCACGGCAGCCATGCCAACGATAAGGTCGCTGATGCCACCATTGAGCAGCACGATGTCGTTGGCAGCAAAGGTCTTGCTCGCCAGAAAACTATCGATCTGCGTGGTGATGGTGGGGGTGCTGGCATCCCCTGCAGCATCGGGCTGCGCAGAAATACGGGCATTGCCTTGTGCATAGCTCAGGCCACCGGCGGACACTGGTGTCAGCGTCTTCTGGTAGTGGGAGGCCACTTGCAGCGTCCAGTTGTTCACGGTGCCGTTGTTCACCGTATAGCGGCTGCCTTTCTGGCCGACATCGCTGTAGGCGTCTCCAAACGCAATGAACCGGTCGGGCGTGATGGCCGACTCGGTGGTGCTGGAGCCGCAGGCCGCCAAAAGTACGGCCGACGCACATGCGGCGACCAGGGCGGTGCGGTGCATCCAATTTGCTGCCATGGTGTGTTCTCCAATCAGGGTTTGCTAGTGTAACGATCTGGCCGTGGTGCTTCAGGCTGCGGCTGCCGCGCGCTGCAAGCGGTCGCGCACGCCTTCCCAGGGCGGCGTGTCGGGCGGGGTTTCAATCCAGATAAGGCGTGCGCCTGCATCGTCAAAGCTGCGCAGCACAGCAAAAAGCTGATGGGCCGTCGCCACAGGATCGTCGGGCATGCGGCGCAGCAGCACGCGGCTGGAGGCGCTGCGCAGCGGAGCGCGTGCGTAGATCGCCAGGTGCGCAGCGTCCGCACCCAGCAGGTCCAGGCCGGTTTGCAGGGCTTTGGCAGTCATCAGCCGCACCGTCGCCGTGGGCGCGTAATGCGCCTCCAGGGTGCCCGAGGCGCGCGGTGTGAGCGTCGGCAGTTCATCCCGGGACAAGGGCCGCAGGCCGCAGGCGGCTTCGATTTGTTCGCGGCTGATGGCACCAGGGCGCAGCAGCACAGGGACGCCCCGTGTGCAGTCGACGATGGTGCTTTCAATGCCCACGGTGCAGGGGCCTCCGTCCAGCACCAGCAGGGCTTCGCCCAGTTCGTCCTGCACATGCTGCGCGGTGGTGGGGCTGACGCGGCCAAAGCGGTTGGCGCTGGGTGCGGCCAGGCCCCACACGGGTGGGGCACCTGTTTCGTCGTGCGCAGCACACGCTGCCAGCAGCGCGTGGGCTACGGGGTGGGCGGGGCAGCGCAGGCCCACGCTGTCCTGTCCGCCCGTGGCCGCCGTGGCTGCGCCGGGCAGGCGCGGCAAAATTAACGTGAGCGGGCCGGGCCAGAAAGCATCCACCAGTGCCTGGGCAAAAGCCGGAACATCGCGTGCGAAATGCGTTATGCCGGTGGCGTGGGCCACATGCACGATGAGCGGGTGGTCGCTTGGGCGCCCCTTTGCAGCAAATATTTGCGCCACAGCAGCATCGTTGGATGCGTCGGCAGCCAGGCCATAGACCGTTTCGGTGGGCAGACCGACCAAGCGGCCACTGCGCAAGGTGTGGGCCGCGCTGGCAATGGCAGAGGGCAGGTGGCCATCCAGAATCATGTGGGCCTTCAGAACGGGGCAATGCCCAGCAGCGCCGCTGCCTGCAAGGCCGTGGCGCGTGCCACCGCGGCTGTGGGCGCGGTGATGTTCAGGTGCCCCATCTTGCGGCCGTGCTTGGCCAGGGTTTTGCCGTACAGATGCAGGTGCACGCCCGGCAGGGCCAGTACCTCGGCCCAAGGGGGTGTCTGGGCCGTGTCGCCGTGGGCAAACCACAGGTCGCCCAGCAGGTTCAGCATGATGGCGGCGCTGTGTTGGCGCGGCTGCACCAGCGGCAGGCCGGCTAGCGTGCGCACTTGCAGTTCGAACTGCGACACATCGCAGGCGTTCTGGCTGTAGTGGCCGCTGTTGTGCGGGCGCGGGGCGATCTCGTTGACGACCAGGCTACCGTCCTGCAGCACAAAGAACTCCACGCACAGAACGCCCACATATTGCAGTTCTGTTGCTATTGATTTCGCAGCTACTACCGATTGACTGGTAAGCGCTGGGGGCATATTTTCTTCATAAACATCGGTGACGGCCAGGATGCCGTCCCGGTGCAGGTTGCGCTGTACGGGCAGGTTCACCACATGCCCATCGCGTCCGCGCGCCACGATCACCGAGCATTCCAGCGCCAACGGCAGCATTTTTTCGAGCACGCAGGGTACACGGCCCACCGACTCCCAGGCGGCGGCCAGTTCGGCGGCGCTGGTAACGCGCACCTGGCCCTTGCCGTCGTAGCCCATGCGGGCTGTCTTCAAAATTCCAGGCAGCAGATCCGAGGGAGTTGCAGTCAACTGCCCGGCCGTTTCGATCACCGCATAGGGCGCGCAGAGCACGCCACAGCGCACGAAATGCGCCTTCTCCTGAGCGCGGTCCTGGGCCACGGCCACGGCGCGTGCGGCAGGTGCTACCGGCAGTTGCCCGGCCAGCGCGGCCAGGGATACCGCGGGCACGTTCTCGAACTCGGTGGTCACCGCGTCGCACAGTGCGGCCAGCTGGGCCAGGCCATCGGGGTCTTCGTAGCCGGTCTGGATGTGGTGGTGACTCACCAGTCCGGCGGGGCTGTCGGGGTCGGCGTCGAGCACGGCCGTGAAGTAGCCCATGGCCTGCGCGGCATGCACGAACATGCGGCCGAGCTGGCCGCCGCCGAGCACGCCGAGGGTGCTGCCGGGTGCCAGCGGGCGGATGGGGTGCGCGGTCATGCGGCGGGCGGCAAGGTCATGGCGCGGGCTGCATCGGTCTGCGCGGTGCGGAACGCCTCCAGGCGCTGGCGCAGCGCGGGGTCTTCACTGGCCAGCATCGCCACGGCAAACAGGGCGGCGTTGGCCGCCCCGGCCGTGCCGATGGCGAAGGTGGCCACCGGAATGCCCTTGGGCATCTGCACAATGCTGTGCAGCGAATCCACGCCTTGCAGATGGCGGCTGGCCACTGGTACGCCCAGCACGGGCACCGTGGTTTTGGCGGCAATCATGCCCGGCAGGTGGGCCGCGCCCCCTGCGCCCGCGATGATGGCCTTGAGGCCCCGGCCGCACGCGGCCTCGGCGTAGGCAAACATGTCGTCGGGCATGCGGTGGGCCGAGACCACGCGGGCCTCGTGCGCGATGCCGAATTGCTGGAGAATCTCCACTGCGTGCTGCATGGTGTCCCAGTCGCTGCTGGAACCCATGACCACACCGATCTGGATGGGTGTCATAGTGTGAGGGGCAAAGCGCCATGCTGGCCGCTTGCCGCGAGTGTGAACCCGTGATTTTACTTTTTGCAGCCCGCTGCCTGAAAGGGGCCATTGCCACATGATCGATATCACCGTAGAAAACTTTGAAGCCGAGGTCGTTGCCGCCTCCATGAGCATCCCTGTGCTGGTGGACTTTTGGGCGCCCTGGTGCGGTCCCTGCAAGTCCCTCGGACCCGTGCTGGAAAAGCTCGAAACTGAATATGCAGGCCGTTTCAAGCTAGCCAAGGTCGACTCGGACCAGGAGCAACAACTCGCCGGCATGTTCGGTATTCGCAGCATTCCCACTTGTGTACTGCTGATGAACGGCCAGCCCGTCGATGGCTTCACCGGCGCCCTTCCCGAAGGCAAGGTGCGCGAGTTCCTGGACAAGCACGTGCCCAGCGCCGACGAGGCGCTGGCCGAAGAGGAAGAGGAGCAGGCGCTCGATGCCCTGGCCGAGGGCGACACCGACACCGCGCTGGAGAAGCTCCAGCATGCTGTGGCCACCGACCCCGCAAACGACGATGCGCGCTTCGACTACGTCAAGCTCTTGCTGCAACTGGGCCGCGACGACGACGCCAAAGTGGCATTTGCACCGGTGATCGCCAAGGCCGCAGGCTCGCGCAGGCTGGGGGCCCTCAAGGTCTGGATGGATGCTCTTGATTTCGTAGCTGTTGGCGCTTATGGGGAGAGCGCGGGGGACGAATTTGATGCAAAAATTGCAGCCAACAAACGCGATTTTGAAGCCCGCCTGGGCCGCGCCCGCTGGCTCATGGCACAGCAGCGCTGGACAGATGCGATGGACGAGTTGCTGGAAATCCTGATGCGCGACAAGGCCTGGAACGACGAGGCCGCGCGCAAGGTATATGTCGCCATCCTCGAAATCATCGAACCGCCCAAGGTGAAGGTGGCCGACGGCCAGATCCCGCCCGAAGACCCCGTGGTGGCCACCTACCGCCGCCGCCTGTCCAGCGTGGTGCTGAGCTGAATCGCGCAGCCCGGTCAGGCGGCCTGCTGGGGTCGGCGGCCGGGCGTGGCGTGCCGATGCTCGGTTGCCAGCACACGCGTCGCATTGAGGCTGCGGATGGAGATCGACGTGTCCTGCGGGATGCCGCCCGAGAGCTGCAGCGCCATATAGCGCCCGCAGCACACCCGCAAAAAGGACGCAAAGTTGTCCACGCTGCCCCGTTCGGCCAGCAACTCATCGTGCAGCCGGGCGCACAGCTGCGGCACGCTCATGCCGTCGCGCGCGGCAATCTCTTCCAGCACCTGCCAGAACAGGTTCTCCAGGCGGATGCTGGTGGCTACGCCGTGCAGCCGCACCGAGCGGGCGCGGCAGTCGTAAAGCGCAGGGTCGGCGCTGATAAAGACCTGGCACATGGCGGGTATCTCCACGGAAGGGACAGAAAACAGGCGCTATCTTGCGCCCTTGCCCAGAGGCTTGCAAGCGGGCCAGTCTGTCGCACTTTCCGGGGGCGCTAGTGCGTGATGCGGGTGCCCAGCACGGCCAGAAACTGAGCGATCCAGTCGGGGTGTGCGGGCCAAGCCGGGGCGCTGACCAGGTTGCCATCCGTGTGGGCCTTGTCCACGGCGATGTCGGCGTAGCGCCCGCCGGCCAGTTCGACCTCGGCGCGGCAGGCCGGGTAGGCCGAGCAGCTGCGCCCCTTGAGCACGCCCGCGCCTGCCAGCAACTGCGCAGCGTGGCAGATGGCAGCCACGGGCTTGTTGGCCTCGAAGAAGTGCTGCACCGCTGCGACCACAGCCGGGTAGGTGCGCAGGTATTCGGGTCCGCGCCCGCCGGGCAGCACCAGTGCGTCGTAGTCCTGGGGTTTGACGTCGGCAAAGCTCGCGTTGAGGGTGAAGTTGTGCCCCGGCTTCTCGCTGTAGGTCTGGGCCCCCTCAAAGTCGTGGATCGCAGTCTTGATGTGCTCGCCCGCCTTTTTGTCGGGGCAGACCGCATGCACCGTATGGCCTACGGCCAGCAGCGCCTGGAATGGCACCATGGTTTCGTAGTCCTCGCAGTAGTCGCCACAAATCATCAGAATTTTCTTGCCGGCCATGGTTGTCTCCTGGGTAGTGAAAAGGCAGGAGATATTCTTCCGGCATACCGGCCGGGCGTGGTGTTAGCCCGTTACTACATGGCCCGAAGGGGCGGGGCGCTTCAACCCGTCAGCCGCCCCAGCGCTTCGCGGTACTTGGCGGCCGTCTTCTCGATCACGTCCTGCGGCAGGCGCGGTGCGGGGGGCGTCTTGTCCCAGGGCTTGCCGCCCACCTTGGCTTGCTCGAGCCAGTCGCGCACGAACTGCTTGTCGTAGCTGGGCGGATTCTCTCCGGCGGCCAGGGCGGTGGCGTAGCCCTCCACGGGCCAGTAGCGCGAACTGTCGGGGGTGAGCACCTCGTCCATGAGCACCAGCGTGCCATCGGGGGCTAGGCCAAATTCGAACTTGGTGTCGGCAATGATCATGCCTTTGGTCAGCGCGATCTCGGCGGCCGCCTTGTAGATGGCGATGCTCAGGTCGCGGATGCGGGTCGCCAGATCCAGGCCGATCATCTCCACCGTGCGTTCGAACGTGATGTTTTCGTCGTGTTCACCCATGGCGGCCTTGGCGGCGGGGGTGTAGATGGGCTCGGGCAGCTTGGCGGCGTTGGTCAGGCCTGTGGGCAGCGGCACGCCGCACACCGATTGCGACTCCTGGTATTCCTTCCAGCCGCTGCCCGCCAGGTAGCCGCGCACCACGGCCTCGACCGGAATGGGCTGCAGGCGCTGCACCAGCATCGAGCGGCCGCGCACCTGGGGCGCTTCCTCGCCGCTCACCACGCTCTCGGGGGACTCGCCTGTCAGGTGGTTGGGGCACAGGTGACCCAGCTTGTCGAACCAGAACAGCGCCATCTGCGTCAACAGCTCGCCCTTGCCAGGAATGGGTTCGCCCATGATCACGTCAAAGGCCGAAAGACGGTCGCTGGCCACCATCAAAATACGGTCGTCGCCCACGGCATAGTTGTCGCGTACCTTGCCGCGTGCCAGCAGGGGCAGCGAAACCAGGGCAGAGGTGTGCAGGGCGGGGGAGCTTGACTGGGTCATGGTGTGGCGCGCGCGTACGCAGCGAAATGGGATGGGCGGGCAGGGGGGAGTTCTGGTGCGCCGCAGGTTGCGGCAGGGCGCAATTTTAGGCGATGAGGGCGCTTCCACCGGGGGCGCTGGCCTGTGCG
>JAUYGP010000219.1 GCA_030690515.1 Giesbergeria sp. | reverse complement strand
GGTCCAGCGTGGCAACAAACTCCTGCGCGGCATTGAGAACTTTGCGATCAAGCAACCCTTGCAGCAGCGGTGTGCGCCGCACGGTAGGGCAGAAAGAGGGCGACCCGATGCCGTTGAAATCGACACGCCAGCGCTGACTGCGCTGCGCTGGCCCCGTTACGTAGGTGTTGGGGTCAAAGAGGGGGGTGTAACCGCCTTGTGCCGCAGGAAGACCTTCCAGCTCCTTGCCGTTGGCCAGCTCCCAGAGGTAGCACACCTGGCGCAGGTAGGCGCTGCTGGGACTCTGTAAAAAGGCCATGCCCACATCCGTGCCGCTGATTTCCTTCAACGCGAGCACCACTGCCTGCATCTTCAGTCCCTCATGCTTGAGTGCGAACAGCAGATGCTCCAGTGAAGCGTCCGTTGCCGGCGCCACCTGACCAGGCACTTGCAGGTAGTCCGCCACGGCGGTCACCTTGGTCACGGGGAAGATGGCCGCAGGCCGAGCAAGAGGGAAGGCGCCGGTGGTGAGGCGTTCCCTCAGAAATTCGTATCCAACGAGTGTCCCGGTCATTTTTTTCTACTCGGTCGAAGAAAATTTTAATTTCAAGGGATTCCGACCAGAAATTTATACACCGACTACCTTGTGTTTGGTGGAATTGCTCGGGGTCAGTATTTCGGGGTCACAGGGTGACTAAATGCTCCTCGTGCGCGCCAGGCACGGCGCGCAGGTTCAGCCGGGCATCAAAGCTGACGAAGCGGCACTGGTGGCGCACGGCCAGGCCCAGCAGATAGCTGTCGGTAATTTGCCGATGACCCAGCAGGTGGTGCCAGTGCAGTTGATTGGCGTCGAGCAGGCTGTAGTCGTCGGCAAGAAAGGCGTGCGCAGGGTGTGCGGTAGCCTGTGCTAGACGGCTGACGATTGCCGCCAACGGCAGGGCCTGGGGGTAGGCGGGCTGGGCCATGATGCGCAAGCAGCCGTTCTGCGTGAGTGGGCAGGAGGCCCAGCCGTGGGCAATCTCCTGCTGCAGCCACTGCGTGGCGCGGGCGTGGTGCATGTGCGCCGCATCCAGCAGGGCGATCAGGACATTGACGTCGAGCAGGGCACGCATGGCCTAAATGCCGTCGGCATCGCGCAAGCGATTGATCAGTTCGTTGCTGACAACGACCCCGCGCGGCCCGAAGGGCACGAACCCTGTGGCTGTGGCTGGCAGGTTGCTGATGGTTTGGGATGCTGCACCTCCGGTCAGCGCCTGGCGCACCAGGCGCGAGATTACTTTGCCCAGACTCGTGTTTTCGGCGCGGGCGATTTCCTTGGCGGCAATCAAGGTATCGTATTCAAGATCAATGGTGGTGCGCATGACATGCCTCCTGCAATTTCGTGGGAGTGATGTTATGATTCTAAATCATCATGATGCAATTGCATCATTGAAAACAAGGGTATCGTGGGTATCATTCGCCCACCTTGCGCCGTCCTCTCGTGTACCTTGCTTGCCTCACTGCCCCGCTGATGGCGCTGGCGGTTGCCTTCCCGTTTCTGTTTTCCTATACCCAGCCACCCTCTACCAACTTCTGGCCCTTGATGGCTGCCGGGCTGTGCGGTTGGGTGGTGGCGGTGGCGTGGAATACACGCTCAGCAGGCCGCGTTAACACTGTGCGGGGCGGCTGGATGGATCGCTCAGAGATGGCCACCTGGCTTGGTGCGGGCCTGTTGCTGGCCGCCGTGCTGGCCAGTGCCATCGGCCTGCTGCAATATTTTGGCGCGGCCCCCGGGCTTGATCCCTGGGTGCATGCCTCCAAGCCCGGCCAGGCCATGGGCAATTTACGCCAGCGCAACCAGCAGGCTACCCTGCTCAGCATGGGGTTGTGGGCGCTGCTGTGGGTGGTGGCGCAAACGCAGGCGCATGCGCAGGCACAAATTGCAGGGGCGGTTCCGCCGCCCATCGGATTGGCGCTGCACGAGGGCGGCAGGCCCTGGCCGCTGTGGTTGGTGGGCGTGCTGACCGCCTGGGCGTTGGCGCTGCTGGCGATGGGGAGCGCTGCGACGGCATCGCGCACGGGGCTGGCGCAATGGTCTGTGATTCTGGTTCTGTTGGCGCTGTGGCGCGCTTCGGTCGGGCGGATTGCGCTCGGGCTGGCCCTGGTCGGCTTGGCCATTTATGCGGTTTCAGCCTGGTTGTTGCCTGATTTGTTGCTGCAATGGACCGGATTCCGGGCCGAAGGCTTGTTTGCTCGCTTTGGCGATGCGCCGGGCTGCACCAGCCGACGCGTGCTGTGGTCCAACGTGCTCTACCTGATTGCGCAGAAGCCCTGGCTGGGCTGGGGCTGGGGCGAGCTGGACTTTGCGCACTACAGCACGCTGTTTCCGGGCGAGCGCTTTTGCGTGTTGCTCGACAACGCGCACAACCTGCCGTTGCATTTGGCGGTGGAACTGGGCGTGCCTGCGGCGTTGCTTGCGTGCGCTGCCGTGCTGGCTTGGGTGTGGCGCGCCCGCCCCTGGCACGAGACGGACCCGGCGCGGCAACTGGCCTGGGGCATTCTGGCGCTGGTGGGGTTGCACAGCATGCTCGAGTTTCCGCTGTGGTACGGGCCCTTCCAGTTGGTGACGGTGTTGGCCGTACTCGTGTTGTGGCGCAGCCCGGCACAGAGCTTGCTAACACAGAGAATGGTGAATTTTTGGCGAAATTGGCCTCTAACGCCCTATTTAAAAGCGCTAGTAGCTACTATTTTTATAGTGGCTATGGTCTGGATGGGGTGGAGCTACCACCGCGTCAGCCAGGTGTTCAAGCCGATTGAGCAGCGCACGCCCTCGCTGCGCGAGGGTACGCCGGATAAGGTGTCCGGCACATGGCTGTTCTCGAATGCGGTGGATTTTGCACGGCTGACCACCATGCCGGTGAACAAGGACACAGCCGAGCAGGTGCATGCTTTGGCCACATCGCTGCTGCACTATTCGCCCGAGCCTCGCGTGATTGAGCCGCTGATCGAAAGTGCGGCCCTGCTGGGGCGCGATGATGAGGTGGCCTACCACCTGCAGCGTTTTCGCGTGGCCTACCCCAAAGACTACGCCCGCTGGACGAAACTGAACCGGGCTTTGGGCGGGCCGCTACCGCAGGGCAGTAGCCCGCGCCAAGGGCAGTAAAAAACCCGTGGAAATCATGGCTAGCTCCCCATTGCTTGGGAGTAGCCACAGGCAAGGCATTCCATTTTTCAATGGAGGCATGTCCGGGCTTCAAGATGCTGGATGGGCCGGATTATCGATGCGCGGGGCAAGCAGGTGGGGCAGCATTTCTTCGACCAGTTGCACCACGGCCTGGGCTTGCAGGGCGTCGCGCGATTTTTTCAAGGGATCGCGCGTGGGGCTGTTGGCCAGGGCCTGCTTGAGCCGGCTGAAGGCCATGGGGTGCAGCGTGCCCATGAGGGCCATGCGGCCAGACGCCGATACCACCATTTGCGAAAAGCGAGCGGCAGAGGCCATTTGTGCGCCATTGCCGACCTGCACCACCCAAAAATCACGCTCTGCAGAGGTCACTTGCAACGGATGGGGGTCGCGGTCTTTGGCGACGCGCCGGATCACGTCCACTTCAAAACCGCTGGCGTTGACGGCGGTGTAGAGCTGGTCGTCGCGCAGGTCGAACGTGGCGTCCACTTTTTGTAGTGTGGACAGCAGAGATTCGTTCTGCCCCTCCAGCGTGGAGGCCAGCAGCAGGTGCTTTTGCGTATCCATCAGCAGGTCGATGTCCTGCGTGGTGGTCGCCTCATCGGCAAAGCGCACCCCACATGCGCTCTCAAAGGCAAACAGGGCGTGCGTGCCTACGGTAAGAAAATGCTCGCTGACACCGGATTTGTGCAGTTGGTTGAGGATTTGCACGACGATCTCAGGCGTGCGGCCTACGCGGTGCGCGCGGTTGAGTTTTTGGTGCAATTGCAAGGCTTGGCGAAGGCCCGCCACGCGCTCACTCGACAATTTCTTGCGCGCCATAAACTTGTCGTACATGGCCTCGGTGTCGGCATTGCGTGGGCCGAGGGACTTTTGCGAGTTGTCGGCATTGGTTCGAATGAGGTACGTTTTGCCGCTGACCTGGCGCCAGAGCATGGAGCCACGCACGGTTTGCGCGGTCTTTTCAGCGTCGCGCAGGGCCATAAACACCGATTCGGCATCGATGTATTGCCTTTTCTGCAGATCGCTGAGTTCGTGCCAATGCATTTTTTCAGTATAAATCTCGCAACATAACTTTTATACTGAAAATCAAAACAGTGGTGCGTGATGGGGTACAAGAAGCACTCAGCCCGTCGCACCCGCCACAAAACTGCCCGACTTGCCCCCGTGCTTTTCCAGCACGCGCACATCGTGGATGGACATGCCGCGGTCCACGGCCTTGCACATGTCGTAAATGGTGAGCAGGGCCACCTGCACGGCAGTGAGTGCCTCCATCTCCACGCCCGTCGGCCCCACGGTTTCTACGGTGGCGGTGCAGTAGATGCCCGTGGCGCCGATCTGGTGGGCGCTGGCAGCATCAAAGTCCAGGGCGACGCGGGTGAGTGCCAGCGGGTGGCACAGCGGGATCAGGTCGCTGGTTTTCTTGGCGGCCTGGATACCGGCGATGCGGGCAATGCCCAGTACGTCGCCCTTTTTGGCATTGCCCGCTTCAATCAGGGCCAGGGTGGCGGGCAGCATTTCGATGCGCCCGCCTGCTACGGCGATGCGGTGTGTGGCGGCCTTTGCGGCGACGTCCACCATATGGGCCTGGCCCTGGGCGTCGAAGTGGGTGAGTGCGGTCATGGTGCTTACAGCAAGAAGGGAGCGGAAACTTTGGCGTGTCAGGGCATCATACGTTCATGGCAGATCCCGGCAGGCTTTGAAAAAGCGCCCTCTTTTTTGGCAAAAATATATGAAAAATCGGCCTCTAGCGCTTACTGGTCGTGCGTTGATAGCTTCACTATTAGTAGCGACCGGATCGCTGGCCGTGGCACCGGCTACGGCCCAGTCCAGCCTGCCCACACTGGGCGATGGTGCCGACATCACGACCAGTGCCGAGCGCAGGCTGGGCGATGGCATCATCCGCCAGTTGTTTCGCGACCCGGACTACATCGACGACCCAGTGCTCATGGAATATGTGCAGACGCTCTGGCAAGCGCTGCTGGCGGCGGCGCGTGAGCGGGGCGAACTGTCACCCGAACTGGATGAGCGTTTTGCCTGGGAGGTGTTGCTGGGGCGCGACCGCACGGTCAACGCCTTTGCGCTGCCTGGGGGCTATCTGGGCGTGCACCTGGGGCTGCTGGGCGTGGTGGGTAGCCGCGACGAACTGGCCTCTGTGCTGGCGCATGAACTGAGCCACGTCACGCAGCGCCACATATCGCGCCTGATTGCACAGCAAAACCGCCAGACGCCGCTGATGATCGGCGCCATGATTCTGGGTGCCTTGGCCGCCAGCAAAAGCCCCAACGCTGCGCAGGCCTTGTCCATTGGCGGGCAGGCGCTGGTGGTGCAGAACCAGCTCAACTTCTCGCGCGACATGGAGCGTGAGGCTGACCGAGTGGGCTTTGGTCTGATGGCGCCCGCAGGCTTTGCGCCGCAGGGCTTTGTGGGCATGTTCGAGAAGCTCCAGCAGGCCAACCGCATCAACGACAACGGCTCCTGGCCCTACCTGCGCAGCCACCCACTGACCACGCAGCGCGTGGCCGACATGCAGTCGCGCCTGCCCACGGGCGGCGCCGCGCCGCCCGCCCCCACACTGGAGCACGGCATGCTGGCAGCCCGCGCCCGCGTGCTCTCGAATCCTGGTGTGGACGTGCTGCGCCAGTGGCAGGCCGAACCGCAGGGTGTGGGTTTTTCTGCCCTGCCCCCAGCGCGCCAAGCCGCTGTGCTGTATGCCGCCGTGCTGGCCGCCAGCCAGTTGCGTGAAGCCGCCGCCGCGCGGGTGCTGCTGCCTCGCCTGCAGCAGGCTGTGCAGGGTGATGCGCTGGCTGGGCGCCAGGTACGTCTGCTCGCAGCCGAGGTAGAACTGGCCGCTGGGGATGCGGCCCGTGCACTGGCCCTGGTGCCCGCAGGGCCGGGGCGGCCCGAACTGCTGCTGCGGGCGCAGGCCCTGTTGCGCAGCCCGGCGCCAGCGCAGGCGGCTCCTGACATGGCGGGCAAGCTGCAGACTTGGGTGGCGCTGCACCCGCGGGATGCCGGGGCATGGCAGTTGCTGGCCAGCGTGTGGCAGGCGCAGGGACAGGTGCTGCGTGCGGTGCGCGCCGAGGCCGAGGCCCATGCCGCCCGCTACGACTACGCGGCAGCGGTGGATCGCCTGCGGGCCGGGCAAGATCTGGCGCGCCAAAGCCGCACCGCAGCCGACCATGTGGAGGCGTCCATCATCGACACGCGGCTGCGCGCCGTCGAGTCACTTCTTCGCGAACAGACCGCCGAGCGCTGATTCGATGAGGATGCCCAGCACCGAATAGATCAGCGAGCCCAGCAGCGCGGCGCCAAAACCGCTGACATGAAAGCCCCCCAGTACCCCGGCGGCGGCCCAGAACATCAGCGCGTTGATGACAAACAGGAACAGCCCCACCGTGACGATGGTGACCGGTAGCGTCAGGATCACCAGCACGGGCCGCAGCACCGCGTTGAACAGGCCGATGACAAAGGCGGCGATCAGGGCGGAAGTGAAGCTCTCCACCTGCACACCACTGTAAAGATAGGCGACCAGCAGCAACGCGGTGGCGCTGAGCAGCCATTTGACGAGGATTTTCATGGCACCAGCATAGCGCAAGCCCCGCTGCGCTGTGGTTCAGGCCGGGCCGTGCGGCTTTGCTGGGTGGCGTGCAGTCGTCCACTTGCCCAGGCCTAGCACCAGCAGTGCGCCCGCCACGCCCGCGCCGTATTTGATGGCGTCGTTGCTCTGGTCGATCTTGGGCATCCAGTCCAGCGTTTCGGGCCGGGCCAGGGCAGGGTCGGAGACCAGCATGGTGCCCGCAATCCAGCCCAGCAGCATGCCGCCCAAGGTGATGATGGACGGGAAGCGGTCCATCAGTTTGATGACCAGCTGGCTGCCCCAGACGATGATGGGGATGCTGATCACCAAGCCAAAGATGACCAGCGGCATCTCGTGGTGGTCGGCCGCGCCCTGGGCTGCACCGGCGATGGCGATCACGTTGTCGATGCTCATCACCAGGTCGGCCACGATGATGGTCTTGATGGCGGCCAGCAGCTTGTCGCTGGCGTTGATGTTGCCGTGCGCGTCGTCCGGGTCCGGGGCCAGAAGCTTGATGCCAATCCACACCAGCAGCGCGGCGCCGACCAGCTTGAGGAAAGGAATGGCCAGCAGCGTGAGCGCGAAATAGATCAGCACCACGCGCAGCACAATGGCGCCCGCCGTGCCCCACAAAATACCGCGGGTGCGCTGGTGCGGCGGCAGCTTGCGGCAGGCCAGGGCGATGACGACGGCGTTGTCCCCGCCGAGCAGAATGTCGATCATGATGATCTGACCGACGGCGACCCAGAACTCGGGGGTCATGAACTGTTCCATGGATTCTTTCGAGAGGCAGAAGTGGGCAGAACCCAGCGCGCAGTGCAATGCGGCGGCGGGTGAAGGTCTTGCCCGGCCATGCCCCTGTGGCACGACCCCGACAGGCCGGGTGCGTGTTGCACCGTGTTGACGACCTGCCGATACCCGCGCTGCCATGCTGTGCGGGTTCAAGCTACTCCCCTTCGGTCGGAATTAGAGCACAAGCCTGCGCGGCGTGCAGTGCAGGGCCATCGCCCCGGGCCTCGGCGCAAAGGGGTGCGGCGCCCCTATCATCGCCCTACCATGGCCGCCATTCACATCACCGACATCGAAGCCGCCATCAACCACTGGCGCGCCAAGGCGCCCAGCCCCGACGGCGTGAAGCTGGCCCCGCCCGTGCTGGCGCTGGCCGAGGTGTATGCCGACCTGGTGTACTGCTGCAGCACCGCCATTGACGAAGTGCAAATGAGCGCGGCCGCCATGGCCGCCTGGCTGGACTGGTATGCCACCCCGCCCGATACCCCCCGCATCGCCATTTGCTCCACCAGCCACGGCGACGACTGGTGCAAGGGCTGT
>JAUYGP010000203.1 GCA_030690515.1 Giesbergeria sp. | reverse complement strand
TTTGTCATCAATTTGTAGAACCAAATGATTCAATAGAGACGTTTATGGGTGCAAATATTGACCGTCTGAGCGGTATCGAAGACTTTGTAGCGGTGGTGGACGCCGGCAGCTTTGCGCTGGCGGCGCGACGGCGGCAACTGACACGCTCGGCAGTGGCCAAGAGCATTGCCCGGCTGGAGGCGCGCCTGGGAACACGCATGTTTCTTCGCACCACCCGCAGCCAGAGCCTGACGGAGGACGGCGAGGCCTACTACGAGCGCTGCCAACGCGCATTGGCCGAATTGGACGCAGCGCAAGCCTGCATGGATGCCGCGCGCCGCACGCCCACGGGCCGCGTGCGACTGAGCCTGCCTGTGCTGTTTGGCCGGTTGTGTATGGGGCCGCTGCTGCTGGAGTTGGCGCAGCGCTACCCCCAACTGGCGCTGGAGGCGTCTTTCTCCGACCGCCGTAGCGACCTGGTGGAGGAGGGCGTTGACCTGGCGGTGCGCAGCGGGCCGCTGCCCGACAGCACGACCCATGTGGCACGGCGCATAGGTATGCAGCGCATGGTGATGTGTGCCGCCCCCACCTACCTGCAGGCCCACGGCTGGCCACGCGGCATAGACGAACTGACCGGTCATCAGTGCATCGTCTATGGCCGCGGTGGCCAGATCAAACCTTGGGAGTTTCACGACAGGCACGGCCTGCGGGTCGAGGTGCCGACTGCCTCGCGCTTCTGCTTTGACGACCTTCAGATGATTGCCAGCGCGACGCTGGCCGGCATCGGTCTGGCCCGTCTGCCGATGTGGTTGGTGGTTGACGCACTGCGCGACGGCGCTCTGGTGCAACTGTTTGATGAGCCGCATCCCTTCGGCTACGAACTGAATGTCGTTTGGCCACACAGCCGCTACCTGCCGCTGAAAACCCGCGTGGTGGTGGACTTGATGCTGGAAAAACTACCTCCGTTGCTCGCTGACACTTGAGGCACGGGCATGGAATTTCATGATCGTCGCCGACGTACCCCGCTGTTCAGAGCACCGGATCATGAAGCTTGAGCGATGGATGGGTTGCATTGGAGCAGGCCGCCACGCCCCCCCGACTCGACAATGTGCTGCGGGTGGTGGGCGCTGGCAAACGGCATGAAAGCAACGCAAGAGGCACCGCCTGCCGCGCTGTACCGTGCTCTCAACAGGTCGCAGGACCTTTGTCCGGCTGCCGAACCGGCAGAAAAATCGTGAAAACGGTGCCTACCCCTACGGTGCTTTGCACGTCAATGCGCCCCTGATGCCTCTGAATGATGCTATAGGCCAGCGACAGCCCCAGGCCCGTTCCTACGCCGACCGGCTTGGCGGTGAAGAAGGCATCGAAAATACGCGGCAATATTTCAGGAGGGATACCCTGCCCGGTATCGGAAAACCGAAGCCAGACCTCCTGCTCCAGGACTCCGGTGGCGATAGTGATGGTGCCCTTGTCCCGGATCGCATGTGCCGCATTGACCAGCAGATTCATGAAGACCTGGTTGAGTTGCGAAAGCATGCACTCGATGTCTGGCAGATCGGCAAACTCGCAGACCACATCGATCCTGTCACGCAACTCATGGCGTACCAATGAAAGGGTGCTCTTGATACCGTCAGTGACATCGACCTTCTCCCACTCCCCTGAATCCACGCGCGAGAAATCCTTGAGGTTCTGCACAATATTCTTGACCCTCGTCAGCCCATCCTTGGACTCGGCGATCAGTCCGTCCAGATCGGACATGATGTACCCGTAGTCCATCGCCTGGCGCAAGTCCTGAAGACCGGTCTGTTCCTCGGGCGGCAGCAGCGCTTCCTTGCTGAGCCACGCCGCCTGCAGGGGCCCTAGTTGCTGCAAGTACTCTGCCAGCGTGTTCACGTTGGAATGGACATAGGCAATCGGGTTGTTGATCTCATGGGCCACCCCGGCCGCCAACTGACCGATGGAAGCCATTTTTTCCGACTGCAACAACTGCGCTTGCGCTGCGTTGAGCCTGCGGTTGAGCTCAAGCAGTTCCTCGTTGGTCCGGGAGAGCGCATCCATCATGCGCTGCTTTTCGTCCAGTTGCTCGGCGAGCTGGCGGTTGCGCTGCCCCAATTCCAGCGACATGACCTCCAGCGTGCGCTCGACAAGGGCGTGGTCATTCCCGAAGCTGGTGTAGGCATCGTCTACCGCGACGACCAAGGCATCCCAACGGGCGTCCCCATCCTGCGGACAGTATCTTTTGAGTTGCCGGGCCAACAAGGGATGCATCTAGGGTCTAGTCCTCGCTGAACGTCGTCACCGTCATGGTCTGGTTGTGTAACTCGCAACGCGTGAAGGCACCGTGGGGCGCAATTTCTCCATAGGAATAGAACCCGCAGAGAACCGCCTGTTCGCCCAATATGGCCGCAACCCCTTCGGTTTCTTCTTCGATGCGCTGCCTGAGCACCAGCTTGCGGCCAATGCAACTGATCAGTATGGCCCACTGGGCACCACGGCCCTGGAGTTGTGAATGGTTGATACGGGCCGCATCGATAGCTCCGTCCACCAAGCGATTGAAATTGGCTTTCATGAGTTGTACCGTCGCCCCTTCCGGAACATCGCCGGCAAAGGTCATGCTCTGCGCCGTTTCGTCCACCCCCAGAATGGTGCGCACTACAGGCGTGCTGGCTCCGGGCAGGCGCAGGGACATCGGAAACAACAGCCCGGATGACGGCAACTGTGCCGCGTGCGATCCCAGATAGGTTTTGTAGAGTTGCAGGGCCGACTCATGGTCCAGGCCATACAGAACATTGCCTTCCGATCGTGTGATCACGCGCTCTGGGCCAAAGGCATCCCAGCCTCCTACCGACCCATAGCCCACGTGCAGACGTTCGCCATAGAAGCCGATGGCAACCACTTGGCCCGACATTGCCGGCCCATTGGCCATGACAACGGTTTCTCCAAAATCGGCGCCATCACCTGCCAGCCCACCGGTGACATTCACCCCTGAAGGCAAAGACGCGCGCAGCCCCTCGACAAGATCGCTGCCATTGACCCGCAGGCCATCCGACAGCACCAGCAGATGCCGCAGCCCGTCGCCCAGCAGTTGCGTGGTCAGGGCGCGCCCCGCAGCGTAGCTGTCCTGCGGGCCATCGACCTTCTGGACTGCCATGCGGATGCGGGTGGTGTCAAAACACACCGCCGTCAGTACCAGGCTATCGTCCTGCACGACAGTGCCGCCTATTTCGCCTGCCGTACTGCAGCCCACAATGCATGCCTGAGGGCACTGGATGCGCAAGGCATCGAACCGATCCGGCAACTGCAGCCACCGACGCGCCCCAAAGACCAGCAACAATGGGCAGTCGGCAGGCAAGGTCAAGGAAGCAAGGGATCCATCCGCCTGGATCTGCTGCTGAATCACGCGCATCTGCGCTCTCCCTTCTAAATCTTAGTCCGGCAAGCATGCATGAGGCCTATGAGGCTGTCAACGCGACAAGTCCCGACTGCGCTGCGGCACATTCCCGGCCCGCACCGGGCTGTGCATCCCCAAAATCAACCCCAGCACCACCGACCACAAAGCCGCCAGGCCGATGCGCCAGTCGGGCGGCAAAGCAAAGGTCACCGCATGCGCGGGCACCCAAAACCAAATCAGGCTCCAGAGGCTGCGGTCGATGTGCTGCCAGCCCCGGGTGCCGCTGATGCGGTTGTTGAGCCAGCGGTGCCCCAGCACCAGCAGCGGGCCAAACTGCAGGTTGATGGCCAGCGAGGTGACCAGCGCCAGCACCAGCGGCTGGTTTTGCGGCAGCCAGTCGTGGGCCGCCAGCGCCTCGGTAAAACCGGCAAACCCGACAAAAGCCAGCTTGATGGGAACGGCCAGCAACGCCCACTTGGCCATCTTGCGCCACCACAGGCCGCCACCCAGCGACCAGTGCACGCGCCGCGCCGCCAGCCAGGCGCCGAGCAGGTCGCCCAGCGTGCCGAGCACGGCGAACTGCAGCATGGCCATGGCCAGGGGCTGGGCGCGCACCAGGGCGAGGTAGCCGTCCATCACCGTGCCGCTTCAGCCGTTGATGTTGAGGAGCTGCGGCTGGGTGTATTCGAGCAGGCCGTCGAGGCCAAACTCCACACCCACGCCCGACAT
The DNA here is from genome assembly GCA_030690515.1 of Giesbergeria sp. GTDB lineage: Bacteria > Pseudomonadota > Gammaproteobacteria > Burkholderiales > Burkholderiaceae_C > Simplicispira. The sequence goes on along the minus strand of JAUYGP010000203.1, from coordinate 5,204 downwards.
CTTGCTGCCGCCAAACGGGCAGTGCGGCAGCACCTCGGCGTGGCCGTTGACCCAGACCGTTCCGCATTCCAGGCGCGGCGCAAGGGCCGTGGCGGCCTGCACCGCGCCCCACACCGAGCCGCCCAGGCCCATGCTGCTGGCGTTGGCCAGCGCCACGGCTTCATCGACCGTGCGGTAGGCGATGACGGGCAGCACGGGGCCGAACTGTTCTTCGTCCACCAGGCGCGTGCCATTGCTCAGGCCCGCGACGATGGTGGGCGCGTAGAAGTAGCCAGGGCGGTCCAGCCGCTGGCCGCCGCAGACGATGCGCGCGCCCTGGGCGCGGGCGTCTTCCACCAGCTCCTCGACGCGCGCGAGCTGCGGCGCGTTCTGCACCGGGCCAAAAGTCACGCCCGCTTCCAGGCCGCCGCCCAGCACCTGGCGCGCGGCGATGGCGGCGAGCTGCTCGCACACGGCATCGACCTGGCTCTCGTGCACATACAGGCGCTTGAGCGCGGCGCAGGTCTGGCCCATGTTGAGGAATGCGGTGGCGAACAGGCCCTCGGCGATCGCGCTCGTATCGGTGCCCGGCAGCACGATGGCCGCGTCGTTGCCGCCCAGCTCCAGCGTCAGGCGCTTGAGGTTGCCCGCCGCGCGCCGCATGATGTCCTGCCCCGTGCGCGTGGAGCCGGTAAACACCAGCTTGGCGATGCGCGGGTGCTCGGCCATGGCCTGGCCGACCTCGGCCTCGCCCACCACGCTGTTGACCAGGCCAGCGGGCAGCACGGCGGCCATGATTTGCACCAGGCGCAGCGTGGACAGCGGCGTGAACGGCGAGGGCTTGATGACCACCGCATTGCCCGCCCGCAGCGCCGGCATGATGTGCCACACGGCGATCATCAGCGGCCAGTTCCAAGGTGTGATGGAACCCACCACGCCCAGCGGCTTACGGTGCAGCTCGATGCGCTTGCCTTCGCGTGCCTCGATCACTTCGACCGGGATCTCCAGCGCGGCGGCGGCGCGCGTCCAGGCCACCGCCCCGCCCACTTCCATCTGCGCCAGCGCCAGGGGCTTGCCCTGTTCGCGCACCACCAGTTCCGCCAATTCGGCCGCGTGCTGTTCAATGGCCACGGCCACGCGCTCCAGCGCCGCACTTCGCTCGGCATGGCTGCTGTGCTGCCAGGTGGCAAAGGCCTGGGCGGCGGCATCGACCGCCTGGTCGAGCTGGGCCACGGTGGCGGCGGGGCTGTGCGTGAAAGGCTGGCCGGTGGATGGGTCGATGACCGGCAGCGGGCGGGCGGCGCCTGCAACGTTCTGGCCGCCGATGGTGAAAGCGAAGTCGAGCATGGTTTGTCTCCTGGGGTGCGGGTGAAATAGTCACGCGGGCGCTGCTTTCCCGCGCCCGGTTCTGCGCCGGGCTGCAAGAAACGCCACCCGCGCAAGGCGGGAAAAAATCAGGCGGTAGCCGCCCGCGCCCGCAGCGCGCGGATGCCTTCTGAGAACCGCTGCAGCGTGGGCGTGCTGTCGCCCGGCGGCACCATGAATTCGATGAGCTGGAAGCGCCCGCGCTCGGCAAAGGCGGCGTCCAGGGCGGCCTTGAATTCTTTGCGCGTGGTGACGCGGTGGCCGCGCCCGCCCAGCACGTTGGCCAGGTCGGCAAAGCGCCAGTCGCCCAGCGCGGCGCACTGCGACTCGTTCTGGAAGGCGCGGATCATTTCCCAGCTCTGGTTGTTGAGCAGGATGACGATAGGGTCCAGCCCCAGGCGCGGGCAGTTGCCCAGCTCCCAGCCCGTCATCTGAAAGGCGCCGTCGCCCACCAGAATCAGGCTGCGCTCACCCGTGGCCACCTGGGCGCCGATGCCGGCGGGCACGCCAAAGCCCATGGTGGCGTAGTAGCCGGGGGCCACCAGCGGCGTGGGCAGCAGCTCCATGGCGGCAAACAGGCAGTCGCCCATATCGGACACGATGTTCATCGGCCCGTGGGCAAGAATGCGGTCGTTCAGCGCCCGGCTCAGATCGCCCGCGCACAGCGGCGCATCGTCGGCCACCAGGCCACGCGGATATTCGGGCTGGGGCGGCAGGGTGCGCTGCGGGCGAGCGCTGGCGGGCGGGATGCGTTCGAGCAGCGCTTCGACCAGCGCAGCCAGCGGAATGTCGTGGTACACGTGGTGGCCCACGCGCACCTCGCGGTGGGCGGCAATGAGAGCACGGCGGAAGTCCATGCGCTGGGCGCTCACACCAAAGTTGCTGTCCGACAGGATGGCGCCCAGCATCACGGGCAGATCCGAGTCATCCAGCAGCGCCGTGGTTTCGGGCGCCCCCGCCACACCCAGGTAGGTGCCGTGCAAGTCCACGCCGTCTTCGGCCAGCAGACCCCGGCCCATGAAGGTGGTGAGCACAGGCAACTGCAGGCGGCGCGCCAGTTCGGCCACGCGCGCCTCGACGCCAAAGCGGCGCACTTCCACATCGACCACCATCACCGGGTTTTTGGCGGCGTGGATGCGCGCCAGCCATTCGTCAGCAGCCTCGGCCACGGCCTCGGCGTTGAAGCTGCGGGGCGGCAGCACGGGCACCTCGCGCATGGGCTGCAGCGTCATGTCGCGCGGAATTTCGATTAGCACGGGCTGCGAATATTCGCGGCAGTTGCGCAGCACGCGGGCGATGTCTTCGGGCGCGGTGTCGGCGTTGGACAGGCGCACCTGGTCGCAGGTGATCTCGCTGAAGATGCGCAGCTGCGAATCAATGCTGCGCACCTGGTGGTGCAGCACCAGGCCCGAATGCGCCTCGACCTCGCCGGGGCAACCGGCCAGGATGACCAGCGGCGAGCATTCGGCATAGGCGCTGGCCACTGCGTTCACCACATTCAGCGCACCGGCGCCATACGTCACGGCCATCACGCCCAGGCCGCAGTGCATGCGCGCCGCCGCGTCGGCGGCAAAGCCCAGCGCGGGCTCGTGGCTCAGGGTGTGCAGCGGCAGGATGCGGCTTTCTTCGATCTGCTTGAACAGCGGCAGGATGAAGTCGCCGGGAATGCCAAAAATTTCCTGCGCGCCGTGGTTCTTGAGGGCGCGCAGCAGCGCAAGGCCGAGGGTCATGGGGATGTCTCCGAGGGGTTCTGCAAAGCCCGGATGATCGTGGCGGCCAGGGGGTTGCGGCACTGATCTGGATCAAATGCAGAACGCAAACCACTGGCCAAATTGCACAATTATTTGTGTCTTTAAAGTAAATTGAACGCAGTTTGTTTGCGTAATTTTCTAGCAATACGCACTTATAGTGTTCAATAGAGAAATGCCACCCTTGCCTGGTAATCGGCAGATCCTGCTGCGGCGCGCCCGAGAAAACCGGGGTATTTGGTGCGGGGGTGTGAGTTGCACCGGTCATGGTCGTAGCATCCAAGAAGCGCGCGCGGGCGCCTTGGAGGCTAGTACCGGGCGTTCGGACGGAAAGGGGTTGCTGCGTAGGGCTGGCCAAATCCAGTGCACGCGGAACCTTCACGCTACCGCGCTGCGCTTGGGGATGCGCAAACGCTGCAAGCCGTCAATCCATGACCAGTACATTCCAAGCACTTCGAGGCAGAGGAAACAGAAACGCACTCAGGGCCTGGTTTGCGTCGCCGGAACCACCCGCCGCAAATTCACCCGCATGGCCAGAAAGCCCTCGATCTCCCGCTGCCCCATGCCTCGCGGTTAACGCAAGCCGTGCCATGTCGCAAACACACGCATCCACTGCACTTAGGCCTGTTCAGCGCGCAGGCTATAGTGTTTGTAACGAATGCGTTCTTGGGCTTGATTCAGCAACCGTGTGGTGCGCAACACAAGGGGGCGGCGGGTTTCATGGCTGAATTTGGACTGTATTCTTATGTGCAATTCATGCCGCAACACTTGGGTGCAAGCCCCTTGCTGCGCTTTTTGCACGCCAATTTTTACCGCAAGTAATAGAGATGGCCTGCGTCTTGATGCGGTCTACATTTTGTTGGGCATCAAAGGAATGACAGCGTCTTTCGCGCCACCGCAGCTTGACGCATCCGAGCTTCAGCGCCAAATCCTGTTCAATCTGGGAAGTTACCCATGCACTCAACTCCTCCGCTGGACTCACTGCTCAAGAGTCGATCTACGCTCATTGAACTCATAGTCGCGGCAATTGGTCTTGCTCTTGGCGTCAACCTGCTGGCGTCCGCGATTGCGGCCCACTTCGAACCGAGCGGAACAACAATTCTCGCAATCGGCGCAGTTCTGACATTGGTCAGTCTAATAGCAATTGGTCGTCGAACTCTTGCTACACGAAGTGTTGCACGCAACCTTGAGGGTTTCCTGTGCTTCAGACACGATCCTCCAAATCTAATCTCCATACCCCGGTACCGCTACAGCGAGGAGATTGAACAGAGTCTGTCCGCTCTCTTTGCTGAGAATGAGGCGCCCAAGAAGCTGTGGGGCAGTGATCCTGTTCACAAAAAAGAGCCCCCAGACCAGGCGCTGGACATCCGGCTCGCAGGACAAACCGCAGCCGGAAAGCTGATCGTGGAGGCAACTGAGTACTTCGTCCTTGAGACACTCTCAACACATCTTACAGACTACTTCAATCAGCCAGCGTTGGATTCAACAAAGGTCCGAGAACTAACACGTGAAGATCTCGGGCCACTTGTCTTTGGTAACCGGTTTCTGGATACCTTCTCGCGACCAATGAAGGAACGTGCGGCATTCGTAGACCAAACGATGGAGGACGATCCGAACAATCAACACATCGTCGCAGCTTACGGAAATGGCGTCATGTTCTCGCGATTTGACTTAGTGCTCCCCGAGAAAGCGACTGTTACGAGACTGGATAAAGGGCTTGTATCCATCGACGCTCCAAAATTTCGCATGACCCTGAGAGTTGATTTCCAAGGATATGGATCCGTGCTCCCTACAGACTTCTACGAGCTTTACCTCGGAGAGTCGTCTATGGATGTGCGCGCCTACAAAGTCGAGGCCTCGGTCACAATCGAGTTCAAGCGGTTTGCGCTTCTCACCAGAAGCGGTTGGGAATATCACAGATGGTTGGACTCGTTCCTCGACAAGCTGGAAGAGGATATTTCGCACGAAACTTTTCTCGAGCGAATTGGATGGGAAGCTGCAATTACCACGGCCCGAGTAGTAGAACGCTCCGTAGCTGCCTTGGAACAGAAGAAGGCCCAACCTCAAGCAGCCTCGGGTGACACCTAGTGTCCTGAGTTAGAAGTTCGCAAA
>JAUYGP010000197.1 GCA_030690515.1 Giesbergeria sp. | reverse complement strand
GGTATGGCTCAGGGCCAATGCGCGTGACTGCGCTTCCAGCGAGGCATAGGCCTGGCTGCGCACCGCCAGGTAGTTGGCCGCCGCCAGGGCAGCAAGCCCGGCGACCAGTAAAGCCACACAAATCAGAAGAATTTGGCCCCGCAGGGTTTTCATCCATGCCATCGCGTGCTCCCGTACCGCCACACTGCGGCAGTCTGCTGACGATGGTACATCTTGATGCACTTTCGTGCGCCAAGGGTTTTACCGCCCCAGGATTGCCGCGAGGTTGCCGGGGTTAGCGGCTGTCGGCCTTGGTGTCGGTAAAGCGGCCGTAGCTTTGCAGGCGAGCGTAGCGACGCTCAATCAGGTCTTTGGTCTTGAGGTCGGAGACTTGGCGAAAGGCATCACCCAGCGCGCGCTTGAGCAGCGAGGACATCTGCTTGGGGTCACGGTGCGCGCCACCCACAGGCTCGCTGACGATCTTGTCCACCAGCCCCAGCGCCTTGAGTCGGTGCGCGGTGATGCCCAAGGCCTCGGCGGCGTCCTGCGCCTTCTCGCTGGTTTTCCAGAGGATAGACGCGCAGCCCTCGGGGCTGATAACGGAATAGATGGAGTATTGCAGCATCAAGAGCTGGTCGCCCACGCTCAGGGCCAGCGCGCCGCCCGAGCCGCCTTCGCCGATGATGGTCGTGATGATGGGCACTTCGAGCTGCGCCATCTCGTAGATATTGCGACCAATGGCCTCAGACTGGCCACGCTCCTCGGCGTCAATGCCTGGAAAGGCGCCGGGCGTATCGACAAAAGTGAACACCGGCAGGCCGAATTTTTCGGCCGTCTTCATCAAGCGCAGCGCCTTGCGGTAGCCCTCGGGGCGGGTCATTCCGAAGTTGCGCAGCGCGCGCTCCTTGGTGTCGCGCCCTTTCTGGTGGCCCAGCACCATGCAGGCGTGGCCGTTGAAGCGGGCCAGCCCGCCCACAATGGATTTGTCGTCAGAAAAATGCCGGTCGCCGTGCATCTCGACAAAATCGGTGAACAGGTCGCGCACGTAGTCGAGCGTGTAAGGGCGCTCAGGGTGGCGCGCAATCTTCGTGATTTGCCAGGGCGTCAGGTCGGAATAAATGTCCTTGGTGAGCTGCTGGCTCTTTTTACTGAGCTGGTCGATTTCATCGGAGATATCTACCGCGCTTTCGGTCTGCACGTAGCGCAGTTCCTCGATCTTGCTTTCGAGTTCGGCAATCGGGTTTTCGAAATCCAGGAATGTTTTTTTCGCCAAGATGGTTCTCCTCTTGTCTTTCAGATATTCACCGCGCGGGGCACGACCCGCATCCCATGAAACGGGCACGCCCCAGGCAAGAGCCGCCGTGCAAGGGCCGCCCCGCCGCGCTGGCGGCGCTCTCCTGCCCGCATTGCACAGCACTGGGAGAGCGGGGGGAAGGCCCGCAGGGCCTCAGG
>JAUYGP010000194.1 GCA_030690515.1 Giesbergeria sp. | reverse complement strand
GGCCGGGCTGGATTTTCCGACCTCTGGGCAGGTGGTGCTCGACGGCCAGCCGGTGGAAGGCCCGGGCGCCGACCGCGGCATGGTGTTCCAGAGCTACACGCTGTTTCCCTGGCTGACCATCGAGCAGAACATCCGCTTTGGCTTGCGTGAGCGCGGAATGGGCGCCGCAGAGCAAAAAGACCGCAGCGACTACTTCATCAGCAAGGTCGGCCTGCGCGGGTTCGAGCAGCATTTTCCCAAGCAGATCTCGGGCTGCATGCAGCAGCGCACGGCCATCGCCCGCGCGCTGGCCAACGACCCCAAAATTTTGTTGATGGACGAGCCCTTTGGCGCGCTCGACAACCAGACCCGCGTGCTCATGCAGGAGCTGCTGCTGGGCATCTGGGAAGCCGAGCGCAAGACGGTGATGTTTGTCACGCACGACATCGACGAAGCCATCTTCATGGCCAACCGTGTGGCCGTGTTCAGTGCCCGGCCCGGCCGCATCAAGACCGAACTGGCGGTCGACCTGCCACACCCGCGCCACTACCGCGTCAAGACCAGCCCCGAATTCATGGACCTCAAAGCCCGTTTGACGGAAGAGATCCGCGCCGAATCGCTGGCTGCCGATCTGCATTGAACTGCTTTCACCGTTGCCAGCCATGATCCACCCCACTGTCCGCCGTCCCGCCCACGCACCGCATGCGGCCCACAGCGCGCCTGCGTCCGCGCAGGCCATGGCCCTGTACCAGCAGGTCAAGGACTACATTGCCCGGCGGATCCAGGAAGGGGTCTGGCGCGCCGGAGACCGGCTGCCGTCCGAGAACGACCTGGTCACCCAGTTCGGCGTCTCCCGCATGACTGTGAACCGCGCCCTGCGCGAACTGGTCGAGCAGGGCCGCATCGTGCGTGTGGCCGGGGTGGGCAGCTTTGTGGCCGAAGACAAGCCCCAGTCCACGCTGCTGCAGATTGCTAACCTGGCGAGCGAGATTCGCCAGCGCGGCCACGACTACCGCTGCGACGTGCTTTCGGTGGAGCGCATCTCCGCCAACCTGGAGGTGGCCGCGGCGCTGGACTTGCGCACGGGCGAGTCGGTCTTCCATTCGCTGTGTATCCACCGCGAGGACGGCCTGCCGGTACAGCTCGAAGACCGTCACGTCAACCCCAGCCAGGTGCCGCAATTCACCCAGCAAGACTTTTCGCAGCAGCAGCCTTCCGAGTACCTGGTGCGCAATGTTCCCTTCGACCAGATCGAGCATGTGGTCGATGCCGTCCTGCCCACGCCCGAGCAGGCCGCCCTGCTGGAGATGAACGTGGGCGAGCCCTGCCTGCTTCTCACGCGGCGCACCTGGTCGCGCGGCGTGCCGATTACCGTGGTGCGCTGTCTGCATCCGGCCTCGCGTTACCGGCTGGGCAGCCGGTTCCGGGCCGACGGCAATCCGGTCCAGGGCTGACGTCCTCTCACCACCCTCTTTGTATTGCGCTCACGGTTACTTGTCTATACAGGATCATTCCATGCCTATCACCATCCAGTCCCCACTGACCCTGCGTCCTGGCCACGTCACGCTGGCCGAGCTGCGCCGCATCCATGCCGCGCCTGTGGCACTGCGCCTCGACCCCGCGGCGCGTGCAGGCATGCAGGCCTCGCAAGCCACGGTGCAGCGCATCGTGGATGAAGACCAGGTGGTCTATGGCATCAACACCGGCTTTGGCAAGCTGGCCAGCACGAAGATTGCCCACGAGCGCCTGGCCGAGCTGCAGCGCAACCTCGTCCTTTCGCACAGCGTAGGCACGGGCGATGCACTGCCCGATGCCGTGGTGCGCCTCATCCTGGCGACCAAGGCCGTCAGCCTGGCGCGCGGGCACTCGGGCATCCGCCCCGAAATCGCCGAGGCGCTGCTGGCGCTGGCCAATGCGAATGTGCTGCCCGTGATTCCTGCCAAGGGCTCGGTCGGCGCCTCGGGCGACCTGGCGCCGCTGGCACACCTGGCCTGTGTGCTGATTGGCGAGGGCCAGGCCAAGATCAATGGCGAGGTCGTTTCCGGAAAGCAGGCCATGGCCGCCATCGGGCTCGCACCTTTCGTCCTCGGCCCCAAGGAAGGGCTGGCGCTGCTCAACGGCACGCAGGTGTCCACCTCGCTGGCGCTCGCGGGCCTGTTTGGCGCCGAGGACGTGTTCGCCGCGGCCCTGGTGGCCGGTTGCCTGTCGCTCGAAGCCATCAAAGGCTCGGTCAAACCGTTTGACGCCCGCATCCACGAAGCGCGCGGCCAGGTGGGTCAGATCGCCGTGGCCGCAGCCGTGCGTGCGCTGCTCGACGGCAGTGCCATCGACCCCTCGCACCCGCACTGCGGCCGCGTGCAGGACCCGTATTCGATCCGCTGCGTGCCACAGGTGATGGGCGCGTGCCTGGACAACCTGCACCACGCTGCCCGTGTCCTCGCCATCGAAGCGAATGCAGCATCGGACAACCCCTTGGTCTTTGACAATGGGGACGTCATTTCGGGCGGCAACTTTCACGCCGAGCCGGTCGCCTTTGTGGCCGACATCCTCGCGCTGGCCGTGGCCGAGATCGGTGCCATCTCCGAGCGGCGCCTGTCCTTGCTGCTCGACCCGGGTCTCTCGGGCCTGCCCGCCTTTCTTATCAGCGACAGCGGTGTGAACTCGGGCTTCATGATTGCCCAGGTCACTGCCGCCGCCCTGGCTGCCGAGAACCAGTGCCTGGCCAACCCCAGCAGCGTGACCAGCCTGCCCACCTCGGCCAACCAGGAGGACCATGTGTCCATGGCGACCTACGGCGCACGCCGCCTGGCCGACATGGTGCGCAATGCGGCGGTGATGGTGGGCATTGAGGCGATGGCCGCCGCACAGGGCATGGAGTTTGACCGCAGCCTCCCGTCGTCTCCCCTCATCGAAGCCCAGTTCGCCGCCATCCGCCAGCGTGTGGCCTATCTGGAGCAGGACCGTTTCCTCGCGCCCGACATTGAGTCCATGCGCGAATGGGCGCAGCAATCTAACTGGCCTGCAGCATTGCTGCACTGCCTGCCCAGCCACGCCTAAAGCCACATTCCAAGGAGCTCCTCATGAACGCCAACGACGCCATCCTCGCCGCAGCCTCCACCGATCCCCGCTTTGACGCCAGCCGTGTGATTCGCGCGCCGCGCGGCACCGATCTCCATTGCAAAAACTGGTTGATCGAAGCGGCCTACCGCATGATCCAGAACAACCTGGACGCCGAAGTGGCCGAAGACCCGAAAAACCTGGTCGTCTACGGCGGCATTGGCCGCGCCGCGCGCAACTGGGAATGCTTCGACCAGATCCTGGCCTCGCTCAAAGACCTGAACAGCGACGAAACCTTGCTGGTGCAGTCGGGCAAGCCGGTCGGCGTGTTCAAGACGCACGAGAACGCACCGCGCGTGCTGATCGCCAACTCCAACCTGGTACCCAAGTGGGCGAACTGGGAGCATTTCAATGAACTCGACCGCAAGGGCTTGTTCATGTACGGCCAGATGACGGCGGGCAGCTGGATTTACATCGGTAGCCAGGGCATCGTGCAGGGCACGTTTGAAACCTTTGTTGAAGCCGGTCGCCAACACTACAACAACAGCCTGGCAGGCAAGTGGATTCTCACCGCCGGTCTGGGCGGCATGGGCGGCGCGCAGCCGCTGGCCGCCACGCTGGCCGGGGCCTGCTCGCTCAATATCGAATGCCAGCAGTCGAGCATCGACTTTCGCCTGCGCACCCGCTATGTGGACAAGCAGGCCCGCGACATCGACCACGCGCTGGAACTCATCGCGCAACACACGGCGGCCAAAGAGGCCGTCTCCATCGCCCTGCTCGGCAATGCGGCCGACATCGTTCCCGAACTCGTGCGCCGCGCCCAGGCCGGTGCCATCCGCCCGGATCTGGTGACCGACCAGACCTCGGCGCACGACCTCATCAACGGCTACCTGCCCAGCGGCTGGACGGTGGAACAATGGAAAGCCGCCCAGCGCGACCCCGCGCAGCACGCCGCGCTGACCGAAGCCGCTTCAAAATCCTGTGCCGTGCACGTGCAGGCCATGCTGGACTTCCAGTCCATGGGTATCCCCACCGTGGACTACGGCAACAACATCCGCCAGGTGGCATTCGATGCGGGCGTGAAGAACGCCTTCGATTTTCCCGGCTTCGTGCCCGCCTACATCCGGCCGCTGTTTTGCGAAGGCAAGGGGCCGTTCCGCTGGGTGGCACTCTCGGGCGACCCGCAAGACATCTACAAGACTGACGCCAAGCTCAAGGAGCTGTTCCCGGGCGACAAGCCGCTGCACCGCTGGCTCGACATGGCGCGCGAACGCATCGCCTTCCAGGGCCTGCCGGCGCGCATCTGCTGGATCGGCCTGGGCGACCGTCACCGCGCAGGCCTGATGTTCAACGAAATGGTCGCTTCGGGCGAACTGAGCGCCCCCATCGTCATCGGCCGCGACCACCTCGATAGCGGCTCCGTGGCGTCGCCCAACCGCGAGACGGAGGGGATGCGCGACGGCTCCGACGCGATCGCCGACTGGCCCGTGCTCAACGCACTGCTGAACACGGCAGCCGGCGCCACCTGGGTGTCCGTCCACCACGGCGGCGGTGTCGGTATCGGCAACTCGATCCATGCCGGCATGGTCGTCCTCGCCGACGGCACCGACGCGGCGGCGGCGCGGCTCGAGCGGGTGCTCA
>JAUYGP010000185.1 GCA_030690515.1 Giesbergeria sp. | reverse complement strand
GCCCGACTATTTGACGAGCACCGGCGTACCCTTCCACATCGAGAACGAGGACACCTACAGCATCGTCAAGCGCCTGATTCCCGAGGGCAAGACGACCTGCAGCCTGTGCAGCCGCCTGCGCCGCGGCATTCTGTACCGCGTGGCCGACGAACTGGGCGCCACCAAAATTGCCCTGGGCCACCACCGCGACGACATTCTGCAGACGCTGCTGCTCAACATGTTCTTTGGCGGCAAGCTCAAAAGCATGCCGCCCAAATTGGTCAGCGATGACGGCAAGCATGTGGTCATCCGCCCGCTGGCGTTTGTGAGCGAGAAGGACACCGTCCGCTGGGCTGCGCAGCGCAATTTCCCCATCATTCCCTGCAACCTGTGCGGCAGCCAGGAGAACCTGCAGCGCAAGCAGGTAGGCGAGATGCTGCGCGAATGGGAAAAGAAATACCCGGGCCGCGTGGAGAGCATGTTCAGTGCACTGCAAAACGTGGTGCCCAGCCACCTGCTCGACGGCGCACTGTACGACTTCAAGGGAGCCCAGGCCACCGGCATCGCCAGCGAAGACGGCGACAAGGCCTTTGACCAGGAAGAATTCCCCACGCCGCCAGCCCTGCCGGGCCTGCAGGTGGTGCGCCTCTCCTGACACCGGCACGGCAAGGCACCCACACCGCTATCCACGCAAACAGGAGACACGCCATGGTTTCACGCTGGTTTCAGATGCTTGTGCTGGGCTTGGCCGCCGCGCTAGCGGCGGGTTGCGCCACCGTGCGCGAGGTGGACAGCCAGGTGCAAAGCTGGTCGACCCTGAGTGCGCTGCCTTCGCCTCCCACCTATCGGCTGGAAAAACTCCCCTCGCAGCAATCGACCGACAAGGCTTTTGCCCCCATCGAGGCACTGGCGCACCAGGCCTTGCAGCGCGCCGGCTTGCAGCGTGACGATGCCGCCGCACGCCTGGTGGTGCAAATCAGCGTGCGTGCCAGTCAGACCCTGCCCGACTGGCCCCACTACCCGCCAATGTGGGGCTGGGGCCCCGGCTGGGGCGGGCGCCACTCCTTGCGCGCCGGGATGCTGCTGCGCGATATGCCGCCCACTCTGCAGCGCCGCGAAGCCAGCCTGGTGCTGCGTGACGCCGCCACACAGCAAGTGGTGTACGAGACCTCGGCCCTGCACGAAGACGTGTGGACGGACGATCCCGCCATTTTTGGCGTGCTGTTCGACGCCGCGCTCAGTGGCTTCCCGCGGCCACCCGCCGGGCCGCGCCAGGTGCGCTTGCCCCTCATGCCACCGGCCCGCTGAAATGCAGGCCACCCGCATCATTGCCGTGCGCCACGGCGAGACCGCCTGGAACGTGGACACGCGCATCCAGGGACACCTGGACATCCCTCTCAACAGCACCGGCCAGTGGCAGGCGCGCCAGCTGGCACGCGCACTGGCGGGTGAGCCGCCCAGCATCATCTACGCCAGCGACCTGCAGCGCGCCCATGCCACCGGCCAGGCCGTAGCCGATGCCACGGGCGCGCCCCTGGTGGCCGAGCCAGGCCTGCGCGAGCGCAGCTTTGGCCAGCTGGAAGGACGCACCTTCGCCGAAATCGAAGCCGAGCTGCCCGAGCAGGCACGCCGCTGGCGCCAGCGCGACCCGCACTTTGCCCCCGAGGGCGGCGAAACCCTGACCGCGCTGCGCGAACGCATCCAGGCCACCACGCACCGCCTGGCAGCGCAGCACAGCGGCGGGCTGATCGTGCTGGTAGCGCATGGCGGCGTGCTCGACGTGCTCTACCGCCTGGCCACAGGCCAGGAGCTGCAAGCCCCGCGCACCTGGCAACTGACCAACACCGCCATCAACCGCCTGCTCTGGACGCCGGACGGCCTGACGCTGATCGGCTGGGCCGACACCTTGCACCTGGACGCAGCTTCCCGCGATGAATCCAACACCTGAAGCCCTGCGCGCCAGCATCGGCCTGCGCGTAGACCAGATCGATACGCCCGCACTGGTGATCGACCTCGACGCCATGGAACGCAACATCACGCGCATGGCCGACTTTGCCCGCAAGCACCAGGTGCGGTGGCGCCCGCACGCCAAGGCGCACAAATGCGCCGAGCTGGCCCTGTGGCTGCAACGCGCTGGTGCCACCGGCGCCTGCGTACAAAAGACCGCCGAGGCCGAGGCATTGGCGGCCGGCGGCGTGCACGACATCACCATCACCAACGAAGTGATCGCCCTACCCAAACTGCTGCGCCTGGCCCGCCTGGCCGCGCGTTTGCAGGCGCAAGGCGGGCGGCTGACGCTGGCCGTGGACAGCGCCGACGGCATCCACCGCCTGGCCGAGGCCATGGCGCAGGCAGCGCCCCAAGCACGCATCGGTGTGCTGGTGGAAATCGACGTGGGCCAGGGGCGCTGCGGCGTTCCGCCGGGCGAACCCGCCCTGGCGCTGGCCCATACGGTGGCGCGCCAGGCCCGGCTGCACTTTGCGGGCCTGCACGCCTACCAGGGCCGCGCCCAGCACCTGCGCAGCGCCGCCGAGCGCCGCGAAGCCATTACCGCTGTGGTGCAGGCAGCGCGCCACACACGCGACCTGATCACCGCCAGCGGCCTGGCGGTGCCCCTGGTGACGGGCTCGGGCACAGGCACGCTGGTGCATGAAGCCGCCAGCGGCGTATTCGGCGAGCTGCAGGCAGGCTCGTTCCTGTTCATGGACGCAGACTATGCACGCAACGAACGCGAACCCGCGCAGCCCGCTTTCGAGCATGCCCTGTTCGTCAAGACGCAGGTCATCTCGCGCCAGGGCGACCGCGCCGTATGCGACGCCGGTCACAAAAGCCATGCCATCGATGCCGGCATGCCCCAGGTGGCCTTGCTGCCGCCCGAGCGTGACTTGCGCTACAGCAGCGGGGGCGATGAACACGGCATCCTGACCGCCGCAGGCCGCAAGGCGCTGCTGCCCGCCATTGGCCGCATGCTGTGGCTGATTCCGGGGCACTGCGACCCCACGGTCAACCTGCACGACCACATGATCGGCGTGCGCGGCGGACTGGAGCACGGCATGGTCGAGCGCATCTTCCGCGTGGATGCCCGGGGCGCGCTGACCTGACGGCGGCCACATGGACGCGCATGCCTCCTTTTTGGCCCCTGGTACCCCATGACACTCCCTGACGCTCTGCCCCGACGACCTGCACCCGCCCTGCAAGGGGGCCTCCTTGCTTTGCTGGCCGCTGCACTGTTCGGTATCAGCACCCCCTTGGTGCAGCGCATCGGTGCAGGTCTGGGCGCTTTCAGCACCGCAGCCCTGCTGTACGCCGGTGCTGCGGTCGTAGGTGCGTTGTCGTTGCGTACAGCTGCGGAAGAAGCCCGTTTGCAGCCAGCCGACATTCCGCGCCTACTGGCCATGGCAGGGTTTGGTGCCGCACTGGGGCCCGTGGCCCTGGCCTGGGGCCTGCAACACACCAGCGGGACGAGCGCATCGCTCATGCTCTCGCTGGAAGCGCTGTTCACTGCCACCCTCGCATGGTGGCTGTACAGCGAAACCATGGATCGACGTATCGGGACGGCCATGCTTTTGCTGCTGGCGGGCGGCATGTCCCTTGTGCTGGACCAGGGACTGCAAGGTGCCGTGCAGTTGCTCGGGCTTCTCGCAGTGACGGTGGCCACCATCGCCTGGGGAGTGGACAACGCCTTGTCCCGAAGCCTGGCTGAGCGCGACCCCAGCCAGGTCGTCATGGCCAAGGCGGCATTGGGTTCACTGGCCACGGCGACCCTGGCAGTGTCATTCGGTGAGCCGCTGCCTTCGCTTGCATCGATGCTGGGATTGCTTGCCATCGGTGCAACAGGCTATGGCCTGAGCCTGCGGTTTTATCTGTTGGCCCAAAGGGCCTTTGGTGCGGCCCGTACGGGCTCGGTTTTCGCGTTTGCGCCCTTCATGGGGGCGCTGGCGGCGTGGTGCCTGGGAGAGCGCGCTGCAGGATGGCTGGTGGTGCTCGGTGGCCTTTTGATGCTTGTGGGTGTGGCACTGCATTTGGCCGAAAACCACAGACACCAACACAGCCACGAGGCGCTGGAACATGAACATGCCCACGTCCACGACGACGGGCACCATATCCACACGCATGCGGTCGTGCCCGCAGGCAGTCACAGCCATTGGCACCGCCATACGCCGACAACGCATGCCCACGCGCATGCGCCTGATGTGCACCACCAGCACCCCCATTGAACACTTGTCTGGCGAGCACCTGCGTCGGAAAATCACTACGCGCTCACCCGTCCCAGACTTTGCCACCCCTTCACATGCTCCCAATGCCCACCACTCTCCCGCCCCCCTTGCGCGCTTTTGCCGCCATGCAAAGCATCCTGCTGCTGGCCGGGGTGGTGGTTCTGGGCCTGCAGGTCTCCAGCGCCCCGCCGATGCACAGCACCCTGTGGGTGACCACACTTCTGGTAGCCGCATGGGCACTATGGGCGGCACTGCACGGACGCACCAGCCCCCTGCAGGCGCTGATGGTGCAGGCGGGCGCGCTGGCCACGGCCACCAGCGCCCTGGGACTGCTGCACTGGCACTGGCTGTTCAAACCCCTGACCATGGTGATTGCTATTATTTTTGTAGCTTATAGCGCGCACCAGATAAGCGCTAGAGGCCAATTTTCCTCAAAATCCTGGGGGTTGCTGGTGGCGGCGCTGGTCGGTTCGCTGGCGGGCGACGCCTTTCTCATGGTGGAGGGCTTCTTCATTCCCGGCCTGGTGAGTTTTCTGCTGGCGCACCTGGCCTATATCGCCCTGTTCAAACAGGGCGTGCCCTGGTTTACCCACCGTGGCGCGCTGGCGGCCACCGTGGGTGTGGGCGCTGCGATGTACCTGTTTCTCTGGCAAGGGGGCCTGCCGCCGGAGTTGCGCCTGCCGGTGGCGGTGTATGTGCTGGTGATTGCCCTCATGGCGGCGCAGGCCCTGGGCCGGGCCCGCACACTGGGCGATCGTGCAGCGCACCAGGTGGCGCTGGGGGCCTGCATTTTCATGCTGAGCGATGCGCTGCTGGCTACCAACCGCTTTGTACTGCCGCTGCCTCTGGCCCAGGTGGGCGTGCTGACCACCTATTACGCCGCACAGGCCTTCATCGTGCATGGCATGGTGCGCGGCTTGCTGGCAGGGCGCCAAAGCGTTTAAGTCAACAAGCGTCGGGCTGCTGGGCCGGGTGGGCCGCCTTGAAAGGCGCCAGACTGTCGCAGTGCGCCGCAATGCGCTGCACCGTGGGATACGGTGCCATATCCACCTGGAAACGCTGCGCGTTGAACACCTGCGGCACCAGGCAGCAATCGGCCAGCGTAGGCGTGTCGCCATGGCAGAACTGCCCGGTCTGCGGGCTGTGTGCCAGTTGCTGCTCAATGGCCTCCAGCCCCAGGGCCATCCAGTGGTGCATCCAGGCGGTGCGCTGTGCATCGCTGACCTGGAGCTGTCCCGTGAGGTAGTTGAGCACGCGCAGGTTGTTCAGCGGATGGATGTCGCAGGCCACCGCCTGCGCCAGCGCACGCACGCGCGCCCGGTCCAGCGCAGAAGGCGGCAGCAGCGCAGGCTCGGGGTGCAACTCTTCCAGGTATTCCAGAATGGCCATCGACTGCGTGATGGTGGCGCCGCCGTCCTGCAGGGCGGGCACCAGCCCGGCTGGGTTCACGGCGCGGTAGGCGCTCTGGTGCTGCTCGCCGCCATCGCGCAGCAGGTGCACGGGCACAGATTCGTACGCCAGCCCCTTGAGGGCGAGCGCAATGCGCACACGGTAGGCTGCCGAACTGCGAAAGTAGGTGTAGAGCCTGAGCATGGCCACTACTCCTTTCAGGCCGGTGCCTGCACGCGGCGCACGGTCTGCTCGATGGCGCCAAAGATGCTCTGGCCGCTGGCGTCGAGCATCTCGATGTGCACGCGGTCGCCGAAATGCAGGAAAGGCGTGGCAGGCGCGCCGCCCTCGATGGCCTCGTACATGCGCACCTCGGCCAGGCAGCAGTACCCCACGCCGCCGTTGGCGATGCTGGAGCCATGCAGATTGCCCTGCTTGTTCGACACCGTACCCGAACCGACGATGGAGCCCGCCGCCATGGCGCGGGTCTTGGTCACATGCGCCACCAATTGCGCAAAGCTGAAGGCCATGTCCTCCCCCGCGTTGGGGCAGCCAAACGGCTGGCCGTTGAGTGCGACCCGCAGCGGCAGGTGCAGCTTGGCCTCCTGCCAGGCGCTGCCCAGCTCGTCGGGCGTGACGGCCACGGGCGAGAAGCTGCTCGCGGGTTTGGACTGGAAGAAGCCGAAGCCCTTGGCCAGCTCGGCCGGAATCAGGTTGCGCAGCGAGACATCGTTGACCAGCATCACCAGCCGGATGGCCTGGCCGCACTGGGCCACGCTGGCGCCCAGAGGCAGATCACCCGTGACCACCGCGACCTCGGCTTCCAGGTCGATGCCCCAATCCTCGGTGAGTGCGTCAATGGGATCGCGCGGGCCGACGAACGAGTCCGACCCGCCCTGGTACATCAGCGGGTCGGTCCAGAAGGACGGCGGCACCTCGCTGCCACGGGCCTTGCGCACCAACTCCACATGGTTGAGGTAGGCCGAACCGTCGGCCCACTGGTAGGCGCGCGGCAGGGGGGAATGGCATTGCGCCGGGTCAAACGGCTGGGCCCCTGCGGCGCTCCCGGTGTTCAAGGTGTCGGAGACCGCCTGCAACAGCGGTGCGCAACGTTCCCATTCATCGAGCGCGGCCTGCAGCGTGGGCGCAATCTGCGGCACGGCCAGGCATTGCGAGAGATCGCGGCGCACAACGACGAGTGTGCCGTCGCGGCCTCCGGCTTTGAGGGTGGCGAGTTTCATGGTGCAAACCTTGGAAGAATCAGGAGGTGAACCCGTGCACGCAGACATGCGGCAGCCCGCCCGGCAGGTGCACAGCACCTTGCCGGACCAGGCGCGCAGCGCGCGGGCTGGTTTAGCGGGGTCTATTCCGTTTCCAAATCATTCGTGCCTAGGTGCGAAGCCTACGATCAGTGCTGTAGCACGGCAAGGCGAAGCAACAACGACACGGATGGTTTAGGAATGGAATTACTTGGCTGCGAGCTGGTCGGTCACTTCCTTGTAGAGACCTTCACCCACGCTGGGGATGAACATCTTCCACACGGGCTGCACCTTCTCGCGCATGCGGTCGTGCTCGGCATCGGTCACGTCGTTCACGATCAGGCCCTTGGCCGCCATGGCCGCCTGGGCCGACTTGGCCTGGTCGCGTGCCACGCCGCGCTGGAAGGCACGCGCCTCCAGGGCGGCGTCCTTCAGGATCTTGCGGTCGCCTTCGCTCAGTTTGTCCCAGAACTTTTTGGACACCAGCGGAATGAAGGCGCCGTAGCTGTGGCGGGTCAGCGAGAGGTACTTCTGCACTTCATTGAGCTTGAGCGCGGCGATCACGGCGGTGGGCGTGCCCTGGCCGTCGACGGTGCGCGTCTCCAGCGCGGTGTAGAGCTCGGGCACGGCCAGCGGCACCGGGTTGGCGCCCAGGGCCTTGACGGTTTCCTGCGAAATCTTGGCCTGCACGGCGCGGAACTTCAGACCGGCAAAGTCTTCGACCTTGGCAATCGGGTGCTTGCTGTTGGTGGCGTTGAAGAAGCCGTTTTCCCAGTAGGTCAGGCCGATCAGGCCCTTCTCGGGCAGCAGGGCCAGGAGCTTGTCGCCCACCGGGCCATCGAGCACCTTCTCGGCCTGCTGCACATTGGCAAACAGGAAGGGGAAATCGAGGATTTCGTATTCCTTGACCATGCCGGTCAGGGTGGTGGTTTGCGGCACGGTGAACTCGATGGTGCCGCCCTGCAGCGCCGAGGTGACCTGTACGTCGTTGCCCAGTGCACCGGCATAAAAACCCTTGATCTTGATCTTGCCGCCGCTCCTGGCATCGACCAGTTCAATGAACTTGGCCACGCCCTGGCCCTGGTGGGATTTCTCGGGCAGCGTGACAGCGAACTTGGCCGTGACCTGGGCCGCCGCAGTCAAGGGAACGGCCACCGCAAAGCTACCGGCAAGGGCCAGCGCCATCAGTTTGGAAAAAGCTTTCATGGGGTTGTCTCCGGGGTTGAAAAACGAAAAATGGGGCCTTAGCGCCACCAGCTTGCCGGCACCATCAC
This sequence comes from Giesbergeria sp., assembly GCA_030690515.1. Taxonomy (GTDB): domain Bacteria; phylum Pseudomonadota; class Gammaproteobacteria; order Burkholderiales; family Burkholderiaceae_C; genus Simplicispira. Next base: position 2,206 of record JAUYGP010000185.1, on the reverse strand, counting down.
CAGCGCTGGCCACAGCACCAGCGCGACCAGCACCGCCAGTTCGGCCAGCAGAAATGGCATAACGCCCCGCGCCGCCTGGCCCAGCGTCACCTTGCCGATCGAACTGACCACGTTCAGCACCACCCCCACGGGCGGCGTGATCATGCCGAGCGAGCAGTTGATGATGAAGATGACGCCGAAGTACACCGGGTCGATGCCCGCCTGCTGGGCGATGGGCAGGAACACCGGCGTGAATATGAGCACGATGGGGATGAAATCGAGCACCATGCCCGCAAGAAACACCACCAGCATCATGGCGGCGGTAAGCGCCAGCGGGTGCTCGCCCAGCCCGCTCAGCCAGCCGCCCACTTGGCCCGGCACATCGGCAATGGTGATCATGTAAGACGCCACCATAGCCAGGCTGGCCAGCAGCAGCACCACGGCGGTGGTGCGCGCCGTGATCAGCAGGCAGTGGTAGATGTTGGCCAGGGTCAGTTCGCGGTAAATCACCGCGCCCACAAACATCGCATAGGCAGCCGCCACCACCGCAGCCTCGGTGGGGGTGAAGATGCCGAATTTCAGGCCGCCGATGATGATCACCGGCAGCAGCAGCGCCCAAAAGCCCTTGCCGAGCAGCACGAGGCGCTCGCCCCAGGGCTTACGCGGCGCCACTTGCATGCTGGTGCGGCGCGACACCAGCCACCAGGCGATGACCAGGGCGCCGCCCATCATCACGCCCGGCACGATACCGGCCAGAAACAGCCGCGTGATCGACACGTTGGCCACCACGCCAAACAGCAGAAATCCGATCGACGGTGGAATGACCGGCGCGATGATGCCGCCCGCCGCCATCAGCCCGCAGGCGCGCGCCGGGTCGTAGCCGGCCTGGCGCATCATGGGCACCAAAATGGCTGCCAGCGCTGCGGTATCTGCCACGGCCGAACCCGACAGACTGGCCAACAGGATGGCGGCAAAAATCGCCACATAGCCCAGCCCGCCGCGCAAATGGCCCACAAAGGCACCGGCCATCTCCACAATGCGGCGCGACAGCCCACCCGCATTCATGAATTCACCGGCCAGGATGAAAAAGGGCACGGCCATGAGAACGAAATTGTCGGCCCCGCCAATCGCGTTCTGCACGACGATTTGCGAGTCGAACTGGCCCATCTGGAACATCACGGCGACGCCGGAGAACAGCAGAGCAAAAGCAATCGGCATGCCCAGCGCAATGAGCAGCAGCAGCACGGCGAGGAAGATGAAGGCACTCACCGCAGTTCTCCCTTTTTCTCAACCGATGCCACTTCGGGCATCTTCTCCAGAATGCGATCACCCAGGTCTTTGGTCAGCGCCACATCGCCCGCGCTGTGCAGCGTTTGCCAGATGTTGTTGGCGATGGCCAGCGCCATGCCGCCCCCAAACACAATGGCCACGCCGTACAACCAGCCGTAGGAAATTCCGAGCACCGGGTAGCTGTTGCCCAGGTTGATTTGCATCTGCTTCCAGCCCCCCACCAGGAACATGCCGCAGGCCCACAGCATCAGGCCGCCGGTGAGCACCACTAGAAGTTTGCGACCCGCCAGCGGCAGGCGCTCGACCAGTGCGTCAAAGCCGATGTGCGCGCGCTGCACCGACGCCAGGATGGCGCCCAGGAAGATCAGCCAGACAAAGAGCAGCCGCGAGAGTTCTTCGGACACTGCGATGCCCGAGTCGAACGCGTAGCGCAGCACCACGTTGCCAAACACCAGCACGGCCATCACGGCCAGGCAGGCGACGATGACGATCTCCAGTGCACGCACGCAGGCGCGTCCAAAGCGGTGGGCCATGGCGTGGTCCTTTCGGTGCTGCGTCGGGGGGTTACTTGGCGTAGCTGCCGTCGTGCATCCAGGCGGCGTGCTTGGGTGCCTTCTTGGTCTGGGCCCACTCGTTGAGCATGTCCCACTTCACGTCGTCGAGCTTCTTCATCATCTCGGGCGTGCCGGTGTTCACGGCCAGTTCCAGCCGGTGGCCGCTGGGGTCGCGGAAGTAGATGGACTTGAAGATGGTGTGCTCAGTGGGGCCAATCACCTCGATGCCATCGGCCTCTAGGCGCGCCTTGGCCTCCATCATTTCTTCCATGCTGCCCACTTCCATGGCCAGGTGCTGCGTCCAGGTGGGGGTGTTGCGGTCGCGGTCCATCGGCGGCTTGGTGGGCAGCTCGAAGAACGCCAGGATGTTGCCGCCCCCGGCA
>JAUYGP010000175.1 GCA_030690515.1 Giesbergeria sp. | reverse complement strand
CATGTACGACCTTCCCCACCTGCCAGGGCAGCTGGTGGCCAGAAATGGATTTTGCCCAGGCCTTTGAGGTATGGCGCCCGCTGGGCTTGCTCAAGGACGGTAGCCATATCGGCTTTGCCGCGCTGACGGCCATCCACTATGTGCACCGGCTTTTTGCCTATGCCGTGCTGGGCGTGCTGGTGCTGTTGGCCTGGCGCCTGCGCCGCGCTGCTGGGCCGGAGGGCCACAGCACAGCGCAGGGGCGGCAACGGGTCGGGCAGGCGCGCTGGCTGCTGGGCCTGGCTGCCCTCCAACTGCTGACCGGGCTGAGCAACGTGGTACTGGACTGGCCGTTGGTGGCCGCCGTGCTGCACACCGGTGGCGCTGCCGCGCTGGTGGTGGTGCTGACGTGGGCGCTGGATTCCAGCCGGGTGCTGGTCCAGGGGGCCGACCGTGACCAACGTGCCCCGGTGGGTGCTACAGGAGTCAAGGCATGAGCATCGCTGCGTCCCTTCCTACGTCCTCCCGTCTGGTGCAGTATTACCAGCTGACCAAGCCGCGTGTGGTGCAGCTGATCGTGTTCTGCGCACTCATCGGCATGGTGTTGGCTGTGCCGGGCCTGCCGACGGGTAATGAGCTGATCCGCATGTTGGCCGCCAGTGCAGGTATCTGGCTGGTGGCGGGTGCGGCGGCGGCATTCAACTGCCTGGTGGAGAAAACCATCGACGCCAAGATGAAGCGCACCGCCTGGCGCCCCACGGCCAAAGGCCAGCTGTCGGACATGCAGGCGCTGGTGTTCTCGGCCGCGTTGTGCGTGGCGGGTTCGGCCATCTTGCTGGTCTGGGTCAACCCCATCACGATGTGGCTGACCTTTGCCACCTTCGTGGGTTATGCGGTGTTCTATACCCTGCTGCTCAAGCCGAACACCCCGCAAAACATCGTGATCGGCGGTGCCTCGGGTGCCATGCCGCCGGTGCTGGGCTGGGCGTCGATGACGGGCAGCGTGGGCCCGGAAGCACTGATTCTGTTCCTCATCATCTTTTTGTGGACGCCACCCCATTTTTGGGCACTGGCCCTGTACCGCGTGGAGGATTACCGCAAGTCGGGTCTGCCGATGTTGCCCGTGACGCATGGCAATGCGTTTACGCGGCTACAGGTGTTTCTCTACACCCTGGTTCTTTTTGCCGGCTGCCTGATGCCCTTCGTCTATGGCATGAGTTCGTGGATCTATCTGGCAGCGGCAGTGCTTCTGAGCGGCGGTTTTTGTGGCTATGGCTTTGCGCTGTGGCGCAACTACTCGGATGCGCTGGCACGCAAGACTTTCCGTTTTTCCCTTGTCCACCTGAGCCTGTTGTTTGCGGCGCTGCTGGTGGACCACTATGTTCTGTGAGGCCCCATGCTAAAACGCAATACTCTTAAAACGATAGCTGCTTGCGCAATACTGGTAAGCGCTGGAGGCCTTTTGACTGCTTGTTCTAAAGGCAAGCCAGAGTTCCGTGGCGTGGACATCTCCGAGGTGGACTATGCCCGCGACATCCAGCTGCCCGACCACAACGGCCAGCAGCGCAGCCTGAAAGACTTCAAGGGCAAGGTGGCGGTGGTTTTCTTTGGCTATACCCAGTGCCCCGATGTGTGCCCGACCACCATGCAGGAAATGGCCGAGGTCAAGCGCATGCTGGGCAAGGACGGCGATCGTCTGCAGGCGATCTTTGTCACGGTCGATCCGGAGCGTGATACGGCCGACATGCTCAAGGCCTACATGGGCAATTTCGACCCTAGTTTTTTGGCCCTGCGTGGAACGCCCGAGCAGACGGCCGCCGTAGCCAAGGACTTCAAGATCTATTTCAAGAAGGTTGATGGCAAGACGCCCACCAGCTACACCATGGACCATTCTGCCGGCAGCTACATCTATGACACCCAGGGGCGCCTGCGCGTGTACTACCGCTACGGCAGCGGTGTTGAGGCGCTGGCGGCCGATGTGCGCACGCTGCTCAAGGAAGCGCAGTAGCCTGCCATTGATCTGCATCTGATGTAGTTGCAGGCAATTTTTTTGATAGACGTCAGGCGTTGCGCGTTGGTGGGTGTCGGAATTGATTTCCCTTTGGGTCCAATGTCGTTACCATGGGCTCAACCATGGAACAAGCATCCCAGACCTTGCTGCTTGTGGACGATGAGGCTTTCATCCTCACGGCCCTCAAGCGACTATTGCGCCGAGACGGGTACCACATACTGACTGCCTGCGGAGGGCAGGAGGGGCTTCAGGTACTGGCGCAGACGCCGGTGGATGTGATCGTGTCCGACCAGCGCATGCCCGGCATGACCGGGGTCGAGTTTCTACGCCAGGCCCGCACGCTCCATCCCAAGACCATCCGCATGGTGCTCTCGGGCTATACCGAGTTGCAATCGGTGACCGATGCCATCAACGAGGGGGCGGTCTACAAATTCATGACCAAACCCTGGGACGATGAGCACCTGCGTGCCAACATCGCCGAGGCCTTTCGGCAAAAGTCGCTGGAGGACGAGAACCAGCGGCTGCACGATGAACTCGAAAATGCCCATGCATCGCTGGTGCAGGCCCATGCCCAGTTGGCAGATCTGGTGCGCCAGCAGCAGCAGCGACTGGTGCAGGATGAGGTTGCCATCGGCGTTTCACACGAGATTTTCGATGCTGTGGCCGTGCCCGTCATGGGGGTGGACGATAGCGGTATGCTGGTGCTGATCAATGCGGCATCGCAACGTTTCTTTACAGGGGCTGTGCCCGGCATTGCGTTGCAGGAGGTGGCTGGCTTGGAGCAGCTGTTCAGTGGATTTCCTCCTGCCAGCAAAGAGGTCTGCCAGACCCTGCATACGCCAGACCAGGACTGGACGGTGCGCTACACCCGGGTGGGTCATGGCGCTCTGGGGCAGGGGGGGCTGCTGACCTTCATTCCCGCAGGAGTTGTGCCATGAAACCAGATACCGTGACTCCGGTCAGTCCCGTTGCCGCATCGGACCTTCTTCCGCCGCCTTGCGCAGCATCGGACCCTGCCGCAATACGGCAGCGCATTGAATGGCTCTTTCGGGGGGCCGCGCCCACCCATCCCATGCAGCAACTGCATGAGATCGTGCAGCGTTATCGGCTGGAGGTGCGGTCATGACACAGCCAATGGGGCTGGATGAGCTCGTCCGGCGCATGGGTAAACTGGTCGCAATGTCGCCGGTGCGTGCGCGCCTGTTGCAGTGCCTGGCCCAGGAGAGTCCTGAAATTACAACGCTGACGGAACTGGTAGAGAGCGATCCCGTGATTGCCGCTCGTACGCTGAGGGTGGCCAATTCACCATTCTTCGGTTTGTCGCACGAGATTGAATCGATTGCCCATGCCGTCTCATTGGTGGGGCTGCGCAGCCTGCAGGCGATGGCACTGGCGGCGGCCGTGATGGAGCAGTTCAAGACCAGCGACCCCGCTCTGCAGTCTGCCCACCAGGCCCACTGGCGCCACAGCGTGGCCGTCGCCGTGTGCACCCAGGCGCTGGCGCGCAGGGCCCGGCTGCCGGTGGATGCGGCTTTCACCGCTGGTCTGTTGAGCGACCTGGGGCGGTTGGTGATGCTGGCCATTGACCCTGTGCGATACCACCAGGTGCAGAAACTTGCATTGCAATCTTCGACTGCAGCGGATTTGGATGATTCATCGACATCGGTCGCGTACCGCCTCCTGGAGGCTGAACGCACCGTGTGGGGGTTCGATCACTGTCAGGCGGGAGAGCAACTGGCGCGGCAGTGGCAGCTTCCCGCCATGTTGCGCCGCTGTATGTCGCTGCACCACCAGTGTGCGCATCCAGAGGCGGATGCCATGGTCTGGCTGGTGCATGTGTCCCATGCGTTGGCCCACGCGCTCGACCTGCTACAGGATCCGCAAGACCAGGTTCCCGATATCCAGGTGCTAGCCTGGGATGGCCTGCGACTGGATTGGTCTGATAGCGGTGCGTTGCTGTCAGGAATTGAAGAGCGTTATCAGGTCGCTTGCCAGCAATTGATGAACTGAGAGATCTTTCGATCCATGCCATGACCCAGTTGCCAGCATCCCCCGACATCGCCTTGAGTGGCCTTCTTCCTGCGCTCATGGATGGCTTCATGCTGGCGGTAGTGCACCGCAGCGGGCACCTTGTGATGGTCAATGTCCACCTGGCCCGGGCGCTTGGCCATGATCCGAAAGCCCTGGAAGGGCAGGAACTCACGACCATCGTCCCCGAGAGTGGTCAGGGCTTCAATCCGTCGGATGTCTTGGGTTTTCTGGCCCATTGCCGGTGCTGGCTGGGCAAGCTATCGCTGCGCAAGGCCGATGGACAGACCTTGCTGGTGCAAGCCACGATGGTTCCGCTCAAGGGCGATGCGGGCCAGATCGACAAGGTGTTGATCCTGGCGACCTCCGCAGCGCGGCAGCAGGATTTCCCATTGTTGGTTGCGGATGTCCAGGATGGTTTTTATTCCATGCTGGAGGGGTTGGCTACTCCCGTCCTGCTGCACCGTCAGGGCAGCATCCTGTACGCCAACCAGGCGATGCTGTCGCTGACCGGATATTCGCTGGCGGCCCTGCAAGCACTTCCCTATGAGGAGCTGACCCATCCCGAGAGCCGCGAATACCTGCGCCAGCGTCTTGCCGCACGTCTGCGGGGCGAGACCACGCAAACCCGGTTCGAAAGCTGCCTGCAATCCGCCACCGGGCAACGCTGCTGGGTGGAGCAGGCCGTGGGAATGTTGCCGGTGGACGGACAGGCCGCCCTGCTCGATACCTACGTCAGCCTGAACGAACGGCGCAAGAACGAGGCCCAGCAGATGCATATGCGCCAGGTGCTGGCGCAAATCATTGATGGCAGTCCCGTGCCCACCATGGTCATCGATGAACACCATGTCGTGACCCACTGGAACCGGGCGATAGAAAAGGTGTCGTCTGTTTCCGCGAAAGACATGGTGGGGACGCGCGACCAGTGGAAGCCGTTCTACGATGCTCCGCGTCCCGTTCTGGCCGATCTGATCGTAGATAGTGCGCAGGCTGTACAGGTGCGAGAGCACTACCAGGACAGGTACAGGCCTTCGGACGTGATTCCGGACGCCTGGGAGGCGGAAGGGTTCTTTCCGAACGCCGGGCGGACGGGTTTGTGGTTCGCTTTTACAGCCTCTCCGCTGCGCAATAGCGAAGGACGCATCATGGGCGCCATCGAAACCCTGGTGGACGTGACCCGGCTCAAAACCTCTGAAATCGCCCTGCAGGCGGCACACGACGATTTGGAGCAGCAGGTGCAGGAGCGTACGGGCCAATTGGCCGCTGCCAACGCCCAGCTCGCTCAGGACAATGCCGAGCGCCGCAAGGCCGAGGTGCAGCTACGTCAGCA
>JAUYGP010000160.1 GCA_030690515.1 Giesbergeria sp. | reverse complement strand
AAGCAGGAAGCACAGCGCAAGCGCGAGGCCCAGGAAGCCGTGGAGGCCTTTGTCGGCCTGGCCAAGGCCATGGGCAAAAGCGGCACATCGCCGGTGCAGGGGCTGATCGCCGTACTGCTGCTGCGCGCCGGGCTCAAAGGGCTGCTGCACGCGGTGGTTGTCACGGTGGCGGCTGTGCTGCTGTTCAAGGGCTTCTGGCTCTGGATGGGCCTGGGGTTGGTGCTGGCGGTGGTGCTGCCGCTGTACTACATGCTCAGCGAATACAAGGACGTCAAGGGAGACGATGACGACAGCGACGCGGATGGGGACAACCACAGCGACGACGACGGCAGCCCGGCCACCGTCATGGCCAAGGGGTAGCCCCACATGTTGACGCAAATCGAATGGTGGGGCGGGCTGATCTTTGTGGTGGGCGCACTGACCTACCGGATGGTGATGGGAGCCCTGGAACCGCAAGACGAAGGCATCCCCTGGTACCGGCTGCAAATGCACGCGTTCTACCTGCTGCCCGCGGTGGTTCTGGCGGGTTACTTCTATCCGCTGGAGCGCGCGGCGCTGCAGTACGCCTACCTCACCGTGCTGGGGGCGTCGCTGGTGATGGTGCTGGTGATGCTGGCGCAGGAGCTGATGGGCGACGCCAGCGAGGACGAGACCACCCACGCGCAAGGCCCGGGGGATGAGCGAGAAGAATCGACGCGGACCACCGAAGCAGAAGAATCCGGCGGGTGGGCGTCTGTGCTGGGCGCGGTGGTGCTGTACAGCCCGGTGCTCGTGGCCTGCGGGCTGGGCTGCGCCAAGGCATGGCCGATAGTTCAACGGCTGATGTAGCAGGCCGCATGCTTTTTGCCGCCTATTGCCCGCCTTTCGGCAGCCGGATGCTCTGGCACCGATGACAATCCGTGCCAGAGCACCCGCCGCCTTCGTCTTTCCGGACCTCTTTCGGGGCGTTGGCAACCTTGCCCCGCCCCCACTTCCACCGCCCATGGCCACCGATTCTTTTGCCGACCTGCTGTCGATCTACATGCGCCGCATTCGCGCAAGCGCCTCGGGCGTAGCCACCGAAATTGGCCTGAGCCGCGAGGCGGTGAACAACTGGCGCAACGGAGTCTCTGCCCCCAACGTGCGCTCGCGCGACCGCGTGGTGGCCTGCACGCGTTACCTACGCCTCACAGAGAGCGAGGCCAACCGCTTGCTCAGCGCGGCAGGCTTCGCGCCCGAGTTTCCGCTGCAGGCCGAGTCGGTGGGTGCGCAGCCCTTTGCCGCATTCCAGGATCGCCTGTTCGCCCAGCTCGCACAGGCCGTGCCGTACCCCATCTCGCTGCTGCTGTCGCCCGCGCACTGGGGACAGCCGCCGTTTCGGCAAGAGCTGCTGCAGCGCGCCCGGGTGCAGTACGGCGAGGCCTCGGTGCTGCACATCCAGCCGCCCTACAGCGTGAGCACCGCGCAGGCCGACTACTTTGCCGCCATTGGCCGCCAGTGCGGCCTGGGCGAGGTAGCGTCGGACTATGAGTTTGAATCTGCGCTGGAAAGCCGCCTGCTGGCGGGCGAGCGCCTGTTCTGCCTGGTCAGCCGCTTTGAGCAGGGCACGCACGCACTGCGCGAAACCCTGGCCGGCATTTTGCGCAGCCTGAGCGAGATGCACAGCGGCCGCCTGCACCTGCTGCTGTGCGGTGGCGAGGCGCTGGCCGACCTCAAATACCGCAGCGGCGACCTGTCGCTGCTCAACATCGCGCAGGTCAACCACTGGCCCGACCCGTCGCTGGACGACCTTTTGCAACTGGCCCGCCACCGCTGGCCCGAG
>JAUYGP010000153.1 GCA_030690515.1 Giesbergeria sp. | reverse complement strand
ACCGGCAACGAGAAGACCAGCAAGCAGCAGCTCGCCAGCATGCAGCACGCCGTGGATGCCTCGGGCCGGGTACTGCGCGACAACGTCTGGGGTCCGCAGGACGAAGACGCCACGCGGCGCGACTTCACCTTGAACGCCATGTACTACGACCCGGAGCGCCAGATTGTGGTGGACTACCACAAGGGCATCCAGGACGCGAAGAAAAAGCTGCTACGCATGATTGGCGACCCCGCCACGCGCTACCGCGAAGACCCGGTGCGCATCATCCGCGCCGTGCGCTTTGTGGCCAAGCTCAGCAGCCTGGGCTTCACGCTCGAACCCAAGACCGCTGCGCCCCTGGTGCAGTCGCAGCAGCTGCTGGCCGATGTGCCACAAAGCCGCATGTTCGACGAGATGCTCAAGCTCCTGCAAACGGGCCACGCCATCGCCACCATCGAGCAACTCAAGGAGCTCGGTATGGCCAGCGGCATCTACCCGCTGCTCGACGTCGTGGTGCAGCGCGCCGACACCGCTTTTGTGCGCGCAGCCCTCACCGATACCGACCGCCGCGTAGGCGAGGGCAAGCCCGTGGCGCCCAGCTTTCTGCTGGCCTGCGTGCTGTGGGAAGACGTGCGCAACGGCTGGGCCGAGCGCATGAACCGCCGCGAGCACTCCTTCCCGGCGCTGCAGGACGCCATCGACGACGTGTTCAACCAGCGCATCGGCGACGTTTCGGGCCGGGGCAAGCTGGCCGCCGATATGCGCGAAATATGGGTCATGCAGCCGCGTTTTGAGAAGCGTGCGGGCCGTGTGCCCGAAAGCATGGTGGCGCAGCTGCGTTTCCGCGCCGGGTTTGACTTCATGCGCCTGCGCGCCGATGTGGGCGAAGTGGACGAGGCACTGGCCGATTGGTGGCAAAAATTCAGCACCGCCGATGAAGACGAGCGCTACGACCTCATGGAGCAGGTGCGCGAAGAGCAAAAATCGCGTTCGCGCAGCGCCCAGCCTGTGGTGCGCCGCGTGCCCCGCGCCGCACCGGCCGACACACGCGACCCACGCGACATCACACCCGAAGGCGGCTTTGATGCCCCTCCTGGTGGCGAAAACCTGGCCGAAGGCAGTGCCCCCAAAAAACGCCGTCGTCGCCGCCGCAAGCCCGGTGGCGGAGGCGCCGAAGGCGGCAGCGCACCTGCAGCGGCTGAATAACCGGTACAGCGTGCCCCTGGGCGGCATGAAGACTTCTGCACCGACCACAGGCGCCACCCATGCCTGGATCGGCCTGGGCGCCAACCTGGGCGAGCGTACTGCCGCATTGCGCCAAGCCGTGCAGGCCCTGGCCGCACTGCCGGGCACCTGCGTGCTGCGCACCTCGTCGCTGTACCGCAGCGCTCCGGTGGACGCGGGCGGGCCCGACTACCTCAACGCCGTGGCTGAGATCGCCACAACACTGGACGCACACGCGCTACTGGCAGCATTGCAGGCCATCGAACAGGCCGCCGGGCGCGAACGCCCTTACCGCAATGCGCCACGCACGCTGGACCTCGACCTTCTGCTCTACGGCAACCAGTGCATCGCCACCTCGCAGCTCACCGTGCCGCACCCGCGCATGCATGAGCGCGCCTTTGTGCTGCTGCCGCTCGCTGAACTGGCCCCCGAACAGGTGTCGCCTGAAGCATTGCAGGCTGTGTCTGGCCAGACTATCGCCTTGCACGATGGTCCGGCCTGGTTGAGTGCTACTTAAATAATAGCTATCTGCGCTTGTTGGGTAGGCGCTAGAGTCGGTTTTGCTCCGTATTTTCGGCGCAATCCGCCTCGTCCGGCGCATCGTCCACAAGCCGCCGAACCTGCTGGAGCACACCATCGAGCAGCGCCTGTTGCGTGGACTCCGACGGTAGTCCCCGCGCCAGCATCACGGCTCCGACCAACTGGGCCATGAGGGACCAGGCCCGGGCGTCGTCGCCCGTCAGTGTGCGGAACTGCTCCTTGAGGGCCAGCACGCCGCGCTCAAAGGCCTGCTGTGTCGCAGCGTCGGCCCGGGCGATTTCGGGCGCCAGGGCGGGCACGGCGCAGCCCGATTCAGGGTGTGCCACATGGGCGGGGCTCAGGTAGCCTTCAATGACCTTCATCGCTGTTGCGGGCGACTGCTGCGCAAACAGCGCCACCGAGCGCTGTAGCTCGTTGTCGACGATGGCTTCGAGCAACTCGTTCTTGGAGCGAAAGTGGGCGTAAAACGCGCCCGAGGTTAGCCCCGCCGCCGCCATCAGGCCGTCAATGCCGGTGCCTGAAAAGCCTTGGCGCTTGGCTAGCGCCCCCGTGGCTTTGACCAGGCGTGCCCGCGTACCTTCCTTGTGCTCAGGTGCATAGCGCATGGTTTTGTCTGTTGAAGTGATCTTGAAAGAGCTTGCATTGTTACATAACGGTCGTTACGATAACGATCGTTATTTAACAACGGAACATGCTATGCCAACACATTTGAACGCCCGAAAAGACCGCGCAGCACTGATCGTTGGGGCGGGCGATGCTACAGGCGGCGCCATCGCCAAGCGCTTCGCCAAAGAGGGGCTGATCGCCTGCGTCACCCGCCGCACGGCTGACAAACTCACCCCCCTGGTCGAGGAAATCACCCGCAGCGGCGGGCGCGCGCATGGATTTGCCTCGGATGCGCGCAAGGAGGACGAGGTGGTGAAGTTAGTGGATGACATCGAGCGCGACATCGCCCCCATCGAAGTGGTGGTGTTCAACATCGGCGCCAATGTGCCCTGCAGCATCCTGGATGAAACGGCGCGCAAGTATTTCAAGATCTGGGAGATGGCCTGCTTCAGCGCCTTTCTGGTCGGGCGCGAGGTGGCGCGGCGCATGGTCCAGCGCGGGCACGGCACGATTCTTTTTACCGGGGCCACGGCCGGGTTGCGGGGTTCATCCCAGTTTGCGGCGTTTGCCGGGGCCAAACACGCGCTGCGTGCGCTGGCACAAAGCATGGCGCGTGAACTGGGGCCGATGAATATTCATGTCGCCCACGTGGTTGTCGATGGTGCGATTGACACCGACTTCATCCGCGAGAACGCGCCAGAGCGCTATGCGCTGAAAGACCAGGACGGCATCCTCAACCCGGACCATATCGCCGACAACTACTGGCACCTGCACACCCAGCCGCGCGACGCCTGGACACATGAACTGGACCTGCGTCCCTGGATCGAGCGCTGGTAATGCGACTCCTAAGGACGTCCTGCAAAACTCGACGCGAGTGGGTGTAGTGCGGGTCGGAATGGGATGCTAGGCGTGTTTCACAGGCAATAGCCGTAGCTATTGCTTGTGAAACGCAACGACGCAGACCGCCCGAGGCCGCGCTATCACACGCCGCGAGGAGTTATGCAGGACGTTCCTAACCCCTTGACATTCCCGGAGAATCCCATGAGCAAGACCGTTGAATTTTTGTTTGATGTCGGAAGCCCCTACACCTATCTGGCCTACCACCACCTGCCCAGCGTCGTGCAGGCACATGGCGCGACGATTGTCTGGACACCGGTGCTGCTGGGCGGCATCTTCCAGGCCACGGGTAACAGCAGCCCGGCCGAGGTGCCGGCCAAAGGGCGCTACTCCAATGACGACCTGCAGCGCTGGGCGCAGGCCTATGGTGTGCCATTCGAGTGGAACCCGCACTTTCCCATCAACACCCTGGCGCTGATGCGCGGTGCCGTCGCCATGCAAATGCGCGGTGAGGACGAATTCCAGCGCTACCTGCGTGCCATCTTCAGCGCCATGTTTGAACACCCGCGCAACCTGAATCAGCCCGCCGAAATCGGTGCGGTTCTGGTGGGTGCTGGTTTTGATGCGGCGCAGTTCATGGCGCAGATTGCCGACCAGGCCGTGAAAGACCGTCTCAAGGAAAACACCGCCCAAGCGGTTGCCAGAGGAGTTTTTGGTGCGCCGACCTTTTTCGTGGGCGACGAAATGTTCTGGGGGCAGGACCGGCTGCACTTTGTGGAGCAGGCCCTTTCTTGAGTCACTTCGGATGCTTGTCCGCCTCAGAAGTGAAGGCATCGGCATAGAACTCTTCAGGCGGCAGCCCGCGCTGCGCGGTGTAGGCCGTGCGCGCCGAGTCCACCACGATGGGTGCGCCGCAGGCGTACACCTGGTGGCCCGAGAGGTCGGCAAAATCCTCCAGCACCGCCTGGTGCACAAAGCCCGTGCGGCCGCGCCATGCGTCCTCGGGCAGTGCGTCCGACACCACGGGCACGTACACCAGGTTGGGCATGGCGGCCACTTGTTCGCGCATCCAGGCGTCCATGTACAGGTCGCCGGGGCGCCGCCCGCCCCAGTACAGCGTGGCCGGGCGGGCTAGCCCCAAGTGCCGCAGGTGCTCGATCAGCGCCTTGATGGGGGCAAAACCGGTGCCCGAGGCCACCATGACGATGGGCTTGTCGGTGTCTTCACGCAGGAAGAAGCTGCCAAAAGGGCCCTCGATGCGCAGGATTTCTTTCTCTTTCAGGGCGCCAAACACATGGTCGGTAAAGCGGCCACCCGGCATGTGCCGAATGTGCAGTTCCACGCCGGGGGCGGCCTCCTGGGTGTGGGGGGCGTTGGCCATCGAATAGGCGCGGCGTACGCCATCCTTGAGCAGGAACTCCACATACTGGCCCGCGTGGTAGCGGAAGGCATCGGCCGCTGGCAGTTGCAGGCGCACGCGCATCACATCGTGCGACATCTTCTCCAGTGCGGCCACGCGCACCGGCAGTTTTTTGATGGGGTAGGCGCTTTCGTCGGTGACCTGGCGCGACTCAAGCACCACAGGGCCCTGCGCCGTGCCGCAGCAGGTCAGCACCCAGCCTGCGGCCTCTTCGGCGGCGCTCAGGGCTTTTTCCTGGTGTTCACCGTGTACCACGTGGCCTTCGAGCTTCTTGCACTTGCACGAGCCGCAGGCGCCGTCCTTGCAGCCATAGGGCAGGCCCACGCCCGCACGGATGGCTGCGGCCAGCATGGTTTCGCCGGGCAGGGCCTCAAAGCTGCGGCCACTGGGCTGCACAGTGATATGGGCTGGGGCGGCGGGCGGCGTGGTGGGGATCATGCTTTGGTTATCCTCGGGTGTCTTTCATTGCAAACGGGTCGATTTTGCCCCCGGATTCTGACCGTTCCCTGAGTCCACACCCGCCTTGTCCCTTTTGCCAGCGGGCCTTCCGGCGCCAGTGCGCCCTGTGTTCCGCCCTATCTGCCACACCATGAGCTCTGTCGCCACTTCTTCTGCCCTGGGCGCACTGCCTGCCCGTTTTCGCCGCCAGCGCGTGCTCATCGTGGGGTGTGGCGATGTGGGCTTGCGCGTGGCCCGGATGCTGCAAGGGCCTAGTCCCAGCCACCCGCGCGTGCGCGTGCTGGCGCTGACCTCCAGCGCCGAGCGGGTGGATGCGCTGCGGGCGCGGGGCATCCAGCCTTTGCGCGGCAATCTGGACCAGCCTGCCAGCCTGCAGCGCTTGGCTGGCTTGGCCACGCGCGTGGTGCACCTGGCGCCACCGCCAAGCCAGGGCGGCGGCGGTACCGACTGGTGGCGCGACCCCCGCACCCTGGCCCTGGTGCGCAGCCTGCGCCAACGCAGCCTGCCCGATGCGCTGGTCTATGCCTCGACCAGCGGCGTGTATGGCGACTGCGCAGGCGCCTGGGTGACCGAGGCGCGCCCCGTGGCGCCAGGCACGCCGCGTGCCCAGCGCCGGGTGGACGCCGAACGTGCCGTGCGCCACCTGGGCCGCGCGGGCGTGCGCACCAGTATCCTGCGCGTGCCCGGCATTTACGCCCCCGACCGCGAAAACGGCACGCCCGAGGGGCGGCTGCGCAAGGGCACGCCCGTGCTGACGGCCGAGGACGACGTGTACACCAACCACATCCATGCCGATGACCTGGCACGCGCCTGCGTGGCGGCACTGTGGCGCGGTGCAGCGCAGCGCGTGTACCACGCCAGCGACGACAGCGATATGAAGATGGGCGACTACTTTGACCTGGCGGCCGACCTGTACGGCCTGCCGCGCCCGCCGCGCCTGCCGCGCAGCACCGCCCAGGCCGCCTTGCCGCTGACGCTGCTGAGCTTTATGGGGGAGTCACGCCGCCTGGACAACACCCGCCTGCGGCGCGAACTGCGCCTGCGCCTGCACTACCCCACGGTGGCGCAGGGGCTGCGCTCTGTTTGACCCCGTTCGCGCGGTGGGGCTGCGCCTCCTGTGGTCTTTTCGGTGTGGACGGCGAACGGGATTACGTCCTTGCCCTCACCAGCGGATGACCAGGGCACCCGTGGAACGGGCTTCGCCCGGCCACTGGGTGCGTCCCCCCTCCCGCAGGAGAGGGGGTGAAGCCGCGCAGCGGCTCAGGGGGGTGGTCTCCAGTGTCCTGAGTTGAAAGTTTGTTTCATAAAGATGCCGAGAATCGCCGCCATGCTGCGTTGCAAATCCTCGCGATAGCAACGGCTATCGCTGCGGTTTGCGCCTTGCCTGACGACGATTTCGACATCTTTTTTCTTCAGCCAACTTCCAACTCAGGACACTAGCACGGTGCCCGCCCACCCGCCGAGCGGCAAGTGCCGTCCGGCCCCGGCAGGCGTCCCGGTCCGGCACGCGGGTAGGCTTTGCCTTGGGTGTCGAAACAGGTGAAATCGGTGCAATGGGTCAGTTGGGGTCGCTGCGGCGGTGTTGTGTGTACCGGGCGGCCCAGGGGCACCACCACGACCTGCGGGCGCTGGGCGCGGGCTTTTTCCAGTTCGGCATAGCCCTCAGGGCCCAGGCAGTCCAGATCCATCTGGCGCTGGGCGGCCTCCAGGCGCGGGTTGTACACCAGAGGTTCGCGCGCCTGTGCATCGGCCGCCTCTTGCATCAAGCGGCGTGAGCGCACGCACTCCTGGGTGTTGGCGTAGTGGGGTGGGGGCGGTGCGGCCCGTGGGCGCAGCGCATCGCGGTCGGCCTGCTGGCGGGCTGCGGTGGCCTCGGCGTCCAGGCGTTGCTGTTTACGCTCCAGCGCCTCGGCCGCCTGGATGCGCTCCTGGCGGATTTCTTCCTCGGCCTTGCGGGGTTCCACTTCGCGCGCTGCCGTGCCGCTGGCACAGCCGCCGTCTGTGTAGACCACTTTGCCGGTGCGTGCGTCGGTGCAGCGCACCACCTGGGCCTGGGCGGGCGCGGACAGCGCTGCGGCAGCGCACAGCGCAATCAAGGGCAGGCGCAAACCTAAGGCCACGGCGCTACTCCGCTCTTTCAGGGCATGTCTTCCTGGCGGGGCAGCCATTGGCCTGTTTTGGGGTTGTAGCGGTCTGTGTCGCGGCGTGGGCCGCCGTTGGGTGCCGTGCGGTTATTACGGTCGCGGTCGGCCTGTTGGCGACGGGCTGCTTCACGGTCGCGCATTTCGCGCTCTCGCGCTTCACGGTCGCGTCGGACGTTCTGCTCGCGCTGTTCGCGATCGCGCATCTCGCGCTCCCGTGCATCACGATCGCGCCGGGCGTTCTGTTCGCGTTGGTCGCGCTCACGGCGGGCGTTCTGATCCCGATCGCGCTCTCTTTCCCATCGTTCACGGTCACGTTCGTAGGTGCGATTTTCGCGCTCCCACCTGTCGCGGTCGGTGCGGCGCCATTCCACCGGAGGCGGTGCTACCGGGTACACAGGGTAGGCACCCGGTGTGTAGATGATGCCGGGCTCTTGCCGAGGGTAGGGCCGGGCCTCGTAGTAGGGACTGTCAGTGGTGGCGCAGCCGCTGGCCAGCAGGGCGAGAGCACCCAGGGCCAGGATGCGTGTCGTGCGGATGGTTTTCATGGTGTGCGTACCGGTTGGCGTGGAAGAACCCACTGTGCTTGACGCGCCGCCAACCGGTTTGGTTGACCCGGGGGCGGCGGCTTTACGGCAGCTTCACGGTTGTTGCTGCCTGCAAGTCATGGGGCTACATGGTCGGTTTTGCAACCATTTTGGCCCGTTTGGTGGGAGGTATCTCTGCACAATAGCTCTTTTTACGCGCCCGCGCGACCCCTGGAGATTTGCAGCATGCCCGCATCCCTTGTCACGGACTGGAACATCGCCCCCTTGAACGGCCTCTCGCAGGTCAAGGGCCGCACCGACGCTGCGCTGTCCGACGCGCCCATCCACCGCTTCCTGCTGGAGACCGTGAAGCGCTTTGCCGACCGGCCTGCCGTGGTCTTTCGCGAGCAGGGTATCCGCTGGACCTGGGCGCAGTTCCAGGCCGAGGTGGATGCGCTGGCAGCAGGCTTCATCGCGCTGGGCCTGCATGTGGGCGACCGTGTCGGTATCTGGTCGCCCAACCGCGCCGAATGGCTGGTGACGCAGTTCGCCACGGCGCGCGCGGGGCTGGTGCTGGTCAACATCAACCCGGCCTACCGCATTTCCGAACTGGAATACGCGCTCAATCTCTCGGGCTGCCGCGCCCTGGTCACGGCCGAGCAGCTCAAGACCTCGAAGTACCTGGAAATGCTGCAGCGCCTGGCGCCCGAGCTGGCTAGCTGCGATCCTGGCGCGCTCAAAGCCGCGCGCATGCCTGCACTGGAGATGGTGATCCGCCTGGGTGATGCGCGCACGCCCGGCATGCTCAACTACGGCGATGTGCTGGCGCAAGGCCGCACCGTGGTGGATGGGGCTGCGCTCGATGCCTTGGGCGCAGGCCTGTCGTGCCACGACGCCATCAACATCCAGTTCACCAGCGGCACCACGGGTAACCCCAAGGGCGCCACGCTCACGCACCACAACGTGGTGAACAACGCGCGCTTTATTGCCCAGGCCATGAACTTTTCGGAGAACGATAGCCTGTGCATCCCCGTGCCGCTGTACCACTGTTTTGGCATGGTGCTGGCGGTGCTGGCCTGTGTGTCCACGGGCGCCACCATGGTGTTTCCGGGCGAATCGTTCGAGCCCGTGGCCACGCTGCAGGCCGTGAGCGAAGAGCACTGCACCGCGCTGCACGGCGTGCCCACCATGTTCATCGCCGAGCTGGACCACCCGCGCTTTGCCGAGTTTGATTTGTCGCGCCTGCGCACCGGCATCATGGCCGGCTCGCCGTGCCCCATCGAAACGATGAAGCGTGTGATTGCCGAGATGCACCTCGGTGAGATCACCATTGCCTACGGCATGACCGAGACCTCGCCCGTCTCCTTCCAAAGCTCCACCACCGACCCCCTGGAGCGCCGCGTCTCCACCGTGGGCCGCATCCAGCCCCTGCTCGAGGCCAAGGTGATCGATGCCGATGGCCAGGTGGCCCCCGTGGGAGAGAAGGGCGAACTGCTGGTGCGCGGCTATTCCGTCATGCAGGGCTACTGGGGCGACGACGAGCGCACCCGCGAGACCGTGCAGGACGGCTGGATGCACACCGGCGACCTGGCCACCATCGACGCCGAGGGCTATTGCAACATCGTCGGCCGCGCCAAGGACATGCTGATCCGTGGCGGCGAAAACGTGTACCCGCGCGAGATCGAAGAGTTCCTGTTCCGCCACCCCAAGGTGCAGTCCGTGCAGGTGTTCGGTGTGCCCGACACCCGGTATGGCGAAGAGATTTGCGCGTGGATCGTGCCCAAACCCGGCCAGACCTGCACCGAAGATGAGATCCGCGACTTCTGCCGCGATCAGATCGCGCACTACAAGGTGCCGCGCTACATCCGCTTCGTCGAAGACATGCCCATGACCATCACCGGCAAAGTGCAGAAATTTGTCATGCGCGACCAGATGATTGCCGACCTGAAGCTGCAGGTCGCCAAGACCGCTTGACACCAGGATTCAATGCAAAAACGGCCTGCAGCGCTT
>JAUYGP010000150.1 GCA_030690515.1 Giesbergeria sp. | reverse complement strand
GCACTGTTGGGCGGTGCGTTTGAACTCAGCGGCATTGCACGCATGCATGAGCGCCCGATTGGCGACCTGGTGGACGCCTTGCGCCAACTGGGCTGCCACATCGACTACCTGGGCACCGAGGGCTACCCGCCGCTGCGCATTGCACAGGCCGATGGCGTGCCCGCCCTGGCGCTGTCCACCCCCATCCGGGTACGTGGCGACGTCTCCAGCCAGTTCCTGACCGCGCTGCTCATGGCACTGCCCTTGGCGGCAACGCACCAGGATGTAGTCATCGAGGTGGTGGGCGAGCTGATCTCCAAGCCCTACATCCACATTACCCTGCAACTGCTGGAGCGCTTTGGCATCACGGTGCGCCACGAGAACTGGCAGCGCTTCACCATTGCAGCGGGCAGCAGCTACCGCTCACCGGGCAGCATCCATATTGAGGCGGACGCCTCTTCTGCTAGCTATTTCATAGCTGCTGGCGCAATAGCGGCAAGCGCTATAGGCAAAAATTGCCTAAAAATTCTGGGTGTAGGGATGGATTCCATCCAGGGTGACATCCGCTTTGTCGAAGCAGCACAAGCCATGGGCGCGCAGATCACTGGCGGCCCCAACTGGCTGCAGATCCAGCGCGGCGCCTGGCCGCTCAAGGCCATCGACCTGGACTGCAACCATATCCCCGACGCGGCCATGACCTTGGCCGTGATGGCGCTGTATGCGCAAGGCACCAGCATCTTGCGCAACATCGCGAGCTGGCGCGTCAAGGAAACCGACCGCATCGCCGCCATGGCCACCGAGCTGCGCAAGCTGGGCGCCACCGTGGAGGAAACGGCCGATTCCATCCGCATCACACCACCCGCCACCCTGGGCGACTGGCGCGCTGCCTGCATCCACACCTACGACGACCACCGCGTCGCCATGTGCTTCTCGCTTGCAGCCTTCAACCCAGCAGGTCTGCCTGTGCGCATCGAAGACCCGCAGTGCGTGGCTAAAACCTTTCCTGATTACTTTGAAACCCTGTTCTCGGTCACCCAGACAGTGGCTGCACAGATTCCCGTGATCTGCATCGATGGTCCCACCGCCTCGGGCAAAGGCACGGTGGCTGCCGCAGTGGCCCAGCGCCTGGGCTACAGGTTTCTCGATTCGGGCGCGATGTACCGCATTACGGCCTTGGCCGCCACGCGCGCAGGCCTGCCCATCGATGCCGAGCATGCAGCGCAGATCGCCACCCTGGCCCGCCAACTCCCGGTGCGCTTCGAGGGCGGACAGGTGTGGCTGGGCAACGACGATGTCACCGATGCCATCCGTACAGAGGAAGCGGGCATGAACGCATCGCGCGTGTCGGCCCTGGCTGCCGTGCGTGCGGCGCTGGTTGATCTGCAGCACAGCTTTCGCCGCCTGCCCGGCCTGGTGGCCGACGGGCGTGACATGGGCACGGTGATTTTTCCTGGGGCTGCGCTCAAGGTCTATCTCACGGCCAGTGCCGCCTGCAGGGCCGAGCGGCGCTATCAGCAATTGATTGCTAAAGGCTTAACCGCTACAATAGTCGACCTTCGCGCAGACTTGGAGGCGCGCGACGCCCGGGACATGTCCCGTAGCGTCGCCCCCTTGACGCCCGCGCAAGACGCTCTGGTACTGGACAACTCCGAACTCACGATCGAACAGGCCGTGGATCAGGTGCTTGACTGGTGGCAGCAGCGCCAGCCTTTCACGCCCGGCGTGCAGGGCTGAAACGGGGCCTTGTGCCCCACACCGGTCCATACCGCCAGCACCGCGCAGCAGCGCACCGGCGGTGTGGTTCTTTAACGAACCCGCGGTTCTTCCGCACCTCAGCCGCCACGCGCAGTCTTTGAAACCGCAGCAATCGTGCTGCCGTAAACCTGCCCGTGGCAAGGAAATACATG
>JAUYGP010000148.1 GCA_030690515.1 Giesbergeria sp. | reverse complement strand
CTCGGGCTGGTTTGGAGGGCTGTAGCGGTGCCGCAACTCACCCCTTCTTCTGCACCATCTTGATCACGCTGGAAAAGTCCTCCGCACCGTGCCCGGCAATGCTGTGCGCCGCGTAAATCGCACGCGCCAGGCCGCCCAAGGGGGTGGCGGCCTTTACCGCCATTGCGTTTTCTTGTGCCAATCCCAGGTCCTTGAGCATCAAGTCGGTTCCAAAGCCGCCCGCATAGCCCTTGCTGGCAGGCGCGTTCTCGTGCACGCCGGGAAACGGGTTGTACTTCTCCAGGGCCCAGTTGCCACCCGAGCTGCGGCGCATGATTTCTGAGAGGACTTTAGGGTCCAGGCCGTTGGCGACGCCCAGGGCAATCGCCTCAGAGGTGCCAGCCATGAGGATGCCGAGCAGCATGTTGTTGCAGATTTTGGCGGTCTGGCCTGCGCCCACGGTGCCGGCGTGGAAGATGTTGGCGCCCATTTTTTCGAGCAGGGGGCGGGCGCGTTCCAGTGCCGCTGCGTCGCCGCCGACCATGAAGGTGAGGGTGCCGGCAATGGCACCGCCAGTGCCGCCGGAGACGGGTGCGTCGATGAAGGCGATGCCAGCGGCATCAAAGGCCTTGGCCACCTTCTGGCTGGTGGCGGCGGCAATCGTCGAGCTGTCGATGACGAGTGCGCCTTTGGCGATGGAACCCAGCAGGCCGGGCTGGCCGTCGCGTCCAAGGAACAGGGCTTCCACATGCTGGCTTGCGGGCAGCATGCTGATGACGACTTCGGCGCCTTGCACGGCGGCGGTGGCATCCTGAGCAATCTTCAGGCCGTCGGCGGCGAGCTTGTCGCAGGCGGGTTTCGAGAGGTCGAAGGCGCGGACGTCGTGGCCTGCGGTTTGAAGATTGAGGGCCATGGGGCCACCCATGTTGCCGAGGCCGATGAATGCGATTTGCATGGTGTTGTCTCCTGGTGGTGGTGATGGTGATTGATAGGTTGCTCTTCTTTTGATAGCTTCTAGCTCTTATGGGATAAGCGCTAGAGTCCAAAAAGTCTTGATTTTTTGCGCCTACTCCTGCGGTGCAGTGGTGGCAGGCGCAGCGCGGGCTTTGGCGCGCCGGGGCGAGGCCTTGGCCTGCGGGTTGTAGGCCAGGGCGCTGGTAATCCACCATTGCCATTGCGCGCGCGTGGCGTAGCCCGCAGGTTCTACCCAGAAGTAACCGGGCATGCCGCCGCGCGGATCCAGCTCGCGCACGCCGGGGCGCTCGGCGGCGGCTTCATGCTCAGACGGTGGCAGGCGTACCAGCAGGTCTTCATCCTTGACGGCCAGGCACAGCTTGCCGTTCACCATGAAGGCATGGCTGCCGAAGAGCTGGCGTTCGTCCACCGTGGCGTCTGCGCCCAAATGCTCGGCCAGCATGTCCCGCACGGCAGCGATGAGCTGCAAGGTCTCAATAGTGACGGGGCGGGCGGGCATGGGGGACTGTGGCTGTTTTAGATAGAAAAGGCCTGTAGCACCCGTCAGTACAGCGGTAGCAGCTATCTAAAAGCTAGCGAATCGCATCGGGCGCGTCGCTCTCGAGCATGCGCCGCGCAATGATGACGCGCATGATTTCGTTTGTGCCTTCCAGAATCTGGTGTACGCGGCTGTCACGCAGCAGGCGCTCGAGCGGGTATTCGCGGATGTAGCCGTAGCCGCCGTGCAGTTGCAGGGCCTCGTTGCAGACGGTAAAGCCCACATCGGTGGCAAAGCGCTTGGCCATGGCGCAGTAGGTCGATGCATCGGGCGCGCCGGCGTCGAGCTTGCTGGCTGCCAGCCGCACCATTTGCCGTGCGGCCACCAGCTCGGTGGCCATGTCGGCCAGCTTGAACTGCAGCGCCTGAAAGCTCGCCAGGCTTTTGCCAAACTGTTTGCGCTCTTGCATGTAGGCCTGTGCCTGCGCCAGCGCGCCTTGCGCCGCGCCCACCGAGCAGGTGGCGATGTTGATGCGCCCGCCGTCCAGGCCCTTCATGGCGATCTTGAAACCCTCGCCTTCGCTGCCCAGCAGATGGTCGGCGGGGATGCGCACGTTGTCAAAGCTGATGGTGCGCGTGGGCTGGCTGTTCCAGCCCATCTTGTGTTCTTTTTTGCCGTAGCTGATGCCGGGGGCGTCGGCGGGCACCGCAAACGCGCTGATGCCGCGCGCGCCCGACTGGGCATCGCCCGTGCGGGCCATGAGCACCAGCACATCGGTGGCGCCCGCGCCCGAGATGAAGGCTTTG
>JAUYGP010000147.1 GCA_030690515.1 Giesbergeria sp. | reverse complement strand
GACCGGGCGATGACCCGGTCAAAAACGTAATCGACGGGAAGGCTCACTAAGGCGATGGCAACCGCAGCCTCATCCTTGCGCGCAACTCCGGCCCCCCGGTGGTGGTGCTGGCGACCAATTTTCAGCAATATCCCGAGGTCTTGATCGCCCGTCCACAGGGTCCCGTCCAGGGAATCCACGATCTGGCTGGCAAACGCCTGATGATCGAACCCCAGTCTGATGAGTTGTTCGCCTATCTCCAGCAGGAGGGCATTCCCCTCGCTGGCATCACCCGCGTAGAACATAGCTTCGAGCCGCAGGACCTGATCGACGGCAAGGTCGATGCCATTTCCGCCTACGTCACCAATGAGCCTTATTTTCTGGATCGAGCGGGGTTCACGTACCACACCTACACCCCACGTTCTGTGGGAATTGACTTCTACGGCGACAACCTGTTCACCACCGAACAAGAAATCAAAAACCACCCAGCCCGCGTCAAATCATTTCGCGAAGCGACCCTGCGCGGCTGGCAATACGCGATGGAGCATCCAGAAGAAATCGCGGACCTGATTTTGGCCAAATACTCGCAGCAGCATGAACGCGAGTTCTATCTGTTTGAAGCCAAGCGCATGGCTCCCCTGATCCGTACCGACCTGATCGAAATCGGATACATGAACCCTGGCCGCTGGCACCATATCGCTGTCACGTACGCGGGCCTGGGCCTGCTGCCAAAAAACTTTTCTCTCAGCGGTTTTATCTATAACGACAAATCAGAGCGTGATCTGACATGGCTCTACGTTGCGGGCTTGTTGCTCTCGATCGTCAGTGCCGTCACGCTCTACATTTACCGTATCAACCGACGTCTGACGCAGGCGCTGGCCTCCAGCAAACAAGACCACCAATTGCTGAAAGTCAGTGAGGAGCGGCACCGCCTTTTGGCGGACAACGCCACCGATGTCATCTGGATGATGAACCTTGACGGTCGGTTCACCTACGTCAGCCCATCCGTCAAAAAACTCCGGGGCTATACCAGCGATGAGGTCCTGCAGCAGTCGCTGGAACAAGTATTGACTGAGACGTCTATACCGATTGCAGAGAAGGCACTGGGCGAATCCATCGCAGCTATGCTGGCAGGCCAGCCCTTTATTGAGTTTCGGGGCGAGCTTGAACAGCCTTGCAAGGATGGGTCCACGGTCTGGACCGAAGTGACGACCAGTGGGATGAAAAACACCGAGGGTGCCTTTATTGGCATTCTGGGCGTGACCCGGAACATCCATAAACGCAAGCAAATGGAAGATCAGGTACGGCAACTGGCTTTCTATGACCCACTCACCAAGCTACCCAATCGCCGTTTGCTCCACGACCGCTTCAGTCAGCTGATGGCGATCAGCAAGCGCAGCGGGTGTTATGGCGCAGTGATGTTCCTTGATCTGGATAATTTCAAGCCCCTCAACGACCAGTACGGGCATGGGGTGGGCGACTTGCTGTTGATGCAGGCCGCAGACCGGCTGCGCAGTTGTGTGCGCGCATCGGACACCGTGGCCCGCTTCGGTGGGGATGAATTTGTGGTGCTTGTCAGCGAACTGCTGGCCGATCGGCCTGCATCCGTCCATCAGGCACAACTCATCGCTGAAAATATTCGCAGCGCGTTGTCGCAGGCGTATCAGCTGACCATCCAGCGCGAAAGCAATGCCACTACCACCGTCGAGCACCTTTGCACGGTGAGTATCGGCGTTGCCTTGTTCATCGGCCACGAAGCGAGCCAGGACGACGTTCTCAAGTGGGCGGACCAGACGATGTACCAGGCCAAGGAAACGGGGCGCAATCAAATCCGGTTCCATGCCGTGCACGACGGTGCAGCGCAGCCCGCGGTGTATCAATAGCCCCCATGAGACCGACGCCATTCATGCGGCACTTCTCGCGACGGCTGGCAGTGCACGTTCTTTTTTCGCGGCAGCGTGCCTCGAAGAGTCGGCAGAAACTCAGCGGCCCATGGCGCCGTGCAGCTGGCGCAGCTTGACGAAGGCCAGCGCCGCCATCACGGCGTCGTTCAGCGCATCGTGCGCCTCGCGCCGGGGCAGGCCCAGGTCGTTCATCAGGGTGGTGAAACGCAGGTCAATATCCGCGTTGTCGTGCTGGCGGTAAGGTGGCAACTGGCGAAACTTGTGGTCGTAATACAGCGCTGACACCTCGATACGGGGCTGCGGCAGGCCCATGCCCAGCAGGGGTTTGAGTGCACGGTTGAGCATGGCCACGTCGAATTCGAGGTAGTAACCCACCAGGGGGCGGCTGCCCACAAAGTGCAGCAACTGGTGCAGCGCCTCGGCCAGCGGCAGGCCCTGGGCCACATCGCGTTCGCGCAGGCGGTGAATGCGCACGCTCGCGGGCGAGATGGCCTTGTCGGGGCGCACCAGCAGCTCCAGCCGTTGGCTGGTCAGGATGCGGTTCCCGGCGATGCGTACCGCGCCGATGGCAATGATTTCATCGCTGCGCACGTTCAGGCCGGTGGTCTCACAGTCCAGCGCCACCCACTCGCCCGGCGGTGGCGGGTCGAACAAAAAAGCGTACGCCGGATCCGCCAGGTGGCGGCGCTGCCAGGCGCGCCGCAGCTGTGCCAGCCAGCTCACAGCAGATCCAGCCGCAGGCGCTGGTGCAGCAGCGCCTTGAAGCGCTTGACCACTGCCAGGGCGTCCTTGAGCAGATCGCGCTCCAGGCTGCTCAGGTGCCGCGGATCGGCATTGCCGGTGACGGGGCGGCCCGTGTCGATTTCCATCAGCCCGGCCTGCAGGCGCAGCCCCATCAGGAAATGCAGGCTCTGCACCAGCTCCTGGCCCAGGGCTGCGTCCAGCGTGCCATCGGCCACCAGGGCGTTGATCCGCTCGGCGGTGCTGGTGGCGCCCACATGGCGTGCCAGCGCCAGGCTGCGCACGCCGTGCACGATGGGGAAGATGCCCGCCTTCTTCAGATTGATGTGCCGCGCATCGTCGCCCAGGCCCAGCAGCCGGTTCCACCAGCTCGACGCCACGCCAAACTGCTCGACCACGGCGGCAAAACGTGCCACCAGGGCGTCGTTGTCGGTGGCCAGCGCCATCAGGCCGCTGCGCACCTGCGCCAACAGGGCCGCATCACCCGCCACGGCATGGGCGTCCAGGAAGATGGCCAGGTTCATCAGGCTGTCGCCGTCGGGCTGCAGCAGCCACTGGCGTGCGCGCTGCGTGAACGCGCTGGCCGTACCGCGCCAGGCCGGGTTGCTGAGCATGATGCGGCCCGGGCATTCGGGGTAACCAAAGCGCTCCAAAATGGCGGAGAAGCGCTGGCAGATGGCATCAAGGTCGGGCGGTGGGGTGTAGCCGTCGCGCAGCACCAGGCCGTTGTCCTGGTCGGTCTTGAGCAGTTGCTCGCCGCGCCCCTCGCTGCCCATCACAAAAACGCAGCTGTGGGCGACCAGATCGGCCGGCGCCACGATGCCCCAGGCTCGCTCAAACAGGCGGGCGTTGAGTTGCTGCACCAGCCTGGCCATCAGGCCGATGCGCGTGCCGCTGCGGTGCAGCGCCGCGATCAGCCGGGTGATTTGCGTGGCGGCCTGGGCCAGCGCCTCCAGGTCCTGCGCCTGCTCGATCTGTACCGTAATCAGGTGCGAATGGTTGGACAGGAAGCTGAACAGGTCCAGCGCCTCCAGGATGCCCAGCACCTGGTCGTCCTCGCCCAGCACCACCAAGCGGTGCACACGCGCGCGCAGCAGCAGCGCCATGGCATCGCCCAGCGTGTCGGACGCGCGCACCGTGACCACCGGGCTGCTGGCCAGCATGCCCACCGCCAGTTGGTCCAGCGGGCGGCCGTCGAGAATGGC
>JAUYGP010000137.1 GCA_030690515.1 Giesbergeria sp. | reverse complement strand
GCCCAGGGCCAGGCTACGCATTTTCTGCAGATCTGGATTCTTCCCGACCAGAACGGGATCGCACCCGGGTACGAGCAGAAGGCCTTTCCGGTGGTGCAAAGGCAAGGTGCCCTGCGTCTTGTGGCTTCGCGTGACGGTGCGCAGGGGTCCGTGCGCCTGCATGCGGATGCCGCGCTGTATGCAGGTTATTTTGATCCGGGAGAGGCGTTCGGCATGGCACTTGATCCGCAGCGTAAATGCTATGTGCATCTGGTGCGCGGTGCCTTGCAGGTGAACGGCCAGCCACTGGCCGCGGGTGATGCCGCCCTGCTGGAGGGGGAGCATGCGCTGCGACTGGACCACGGCGATGGTGCCGAGGTCTTGGTCTTTGACCTGCGGCCCTGATTCAGAACCTGCGCCTGATTCTTTCAGGCGGCGCGGGTCAGGATGGCTTCTTCAATCTTGCCTGCCAGCTGGGAGATCGCCAGCGCGGCCGGGCAGCCGGCCACATGCAGCAGCAGTAGCTGGCGGCGCATCACGGCTTCCCGTACGGCGTTGTCTGCCGGAATGTCGCCCATGTGGATCAGGCGCAGGGGGCGCCCCGAGTTGGTGGTGACAAAGCGTTCGAGTACCTGTTGCAATTGGCTGGTGATGGCGCGCCCGTCGCCTGGGCGGGCAGTCTGGTTGACCACGATGCGTATATGTTGACGTTGCTGCTGCATGGCCAGCACCTTGATGGCGGCGTAGGCATCGGTGAGCGAGGTGGGCTCGGGGGTGGCGACGATAAGCACCTCGGAGGCCAGCGATACCGAGAACAGCACCACATCGGAAATACCAGCGCCTGTGTCGAGCAGGATCACGTCGAAACGGGGTGCCAGTGTTTGGATTACGCTGAGAAATTGGTTACGTACTTCAGGCGTCAGGCGGGAATATTCCACCATGCCCGAACCTGCCAGCACCACGGAAAAACCACCGGGCGCAGCGATTACCGCGTCATCCAGGCTTGATTTGCCGGTGAAAACGTCGTGCAGTGTGATCTTGGGGTGCAGGTTGAGCACCACGTCCAGGTTTGCCAGGCCCAGGTCGGCATCAAGCACCAGCACGCGCAAGCCGCGGCGGGTCAGGGCCGCGGCCAGGTTGGCCGAAACGAAGGTCTTGCCCACACCCCCTTTGCCACTGGTGATGGCAATGATGCGTGCGCCCGGGGGCGGTGCAACCGGTGTGCCGGGGGCGGGGGTTGTGGTGGCGGGGGACGGCGCGTCGCTCATTTCTTTGCTTTCAGTGGGCGCTGTCATTGAGGTTCATGGAGCTCAGATCGCCCCATCCGGAGGGAGTGTAGAGGGGGCCAAAAAGCATTCCCTTTTCTTCTGCGCTGACGGTGCTGTCGGGCTGTTCTTCAATGCAAACGCGGTTGCGTCCTTCGGCCTTGGCCTGATAGAGTTGGTGGTCAGCCCGATCCGTCCAGAGGGGCGTTGTCGACCGAATCCATTGCAAAGCAAAGGCGCCACCTATGCTGATGGTGATGTTCAGTTCGGTGGTGGTGTCGATGTGTACCGGCGTGGTGGCGATGGTGCGGCGGATGCGTTCTGCCACCGCCTTGCCAAACGCCGCTTGGCAGGCAGGCAGGACCACAGCGAATTCTTCACCACCATAGCGGGCCAGGGTATCCATGGGCCGTACGCAGTGGGCCAGCGTGTTGGCCACGGCCTGTAGCACCTTGTCTCCGGCCGGGTGTCCGTAGGTGTCATTGACGTGTTTGAAGTGGTCGATGTCGAGCATCAGCAGCAATGCGGCCTCGCCCGAGCGGGTGACCCGGTCGATTTCGCGCTCCAGGACGGCCTGAAACTGGCGCCGATTGGCCAAGCCAGTGAGCGGGTCGCGCAAAGAAAGGTCGCACAGCCCATCGATCAGTCTTTGCAGGTACTGCGCCGGCGGGGTGCCCGTCGGGGGGCGTTCCCCACGGCCGAGCAGAGCTACGGCTGTATCCAAGCGCAGGTCGCGCAGGTCAACAGAGAGAGGTGGTGCGGTTTTTGGCACGGATGGCACAAGGGTCAATTCAGCCCGAGTGTACCTGTGCGGAGGCCTCCTGCATCTGGCGCAGCGCCTGCAGCGCATCTGTATCGGTGCGGTATATGCGCAGCTTGGGCCCAGGGGTCAGAACGCCTGCGCGCTCCAGTACCTGCTCGATAGGTAACTTGAGCCCGCTGATGTGTAGCGTGCAGCCCTGGCGCAAGACCAGTGCCAGCAGGCGCGCGAAGGTTTCCACACCTGTCACGTCCACGCGGTTGATGGGCTGGGCGAACAGGCAGACGTGGGCCAACCCCGGTCGCTCCGCCATACGGTCGGCCACCGAGCGCTCCAGTGCGCTGGCCGATGCGAAGTCCAGTTCAGCGTCCATTCGCAGTGCCAGCAGGTCGGGTGCCAGCGGCGGTAGTTGCCACAACTGTCGGTCGCGCAGGCTGCCATCAGGGTGCAGGCCGACTTCGATGATGCGCGGGTGCAGGCGCTGGTAAAGATAGTGGCTGAGATTCATCAACAATCCCACCAGAACACCCCAGTACAGATAGGGTGCAGTGACCAGGGTGATGACGAAGGTGGTGGCGCTGATGGACGCCTCGACCCGTGAGATGTGCCAGAGCCTGCGCAACGTGCTGGGCTGGATCAGGCCCGTAATGGCCACCACCACCACGGCGGCCAGCACCGACTGCGGCACATGGTGCAACGCAGGCGTCAGCCACAGCAGTGCCACCAGCACCAGCGCACAGGAAAATATAGAGGCCCAGCCGGTGCGGGCTCCGGCATACAGATTGATGGCCGAGCGCGAAAACGAGGCGCTGGTGGCAAAGGCACCGCACAGCCCTGAACTGATCTTGGCCAGGCCATGGGCCATCAGATCCTGGTTTTCATTCCAGCGCGTTCCGCTGCTCTGGTGGTCCACCTTGGCGCTGGAGGCGGTTTCCAGAAAACTCACCAGCGTGATCACCAGCACTGGCATGACGAGTGCGCCCAGCGTGGACCATGGCAGGGCGCCAGGCCAGTAGGGTTGTGGCAGGCCCGAGGGCAGCAGTCCGACCACGGCACCGCCACCCTCGGCGTAGCCCATGGCTTTGCTCAGGAGTGCGGCGCCGCCCATGACCACGATCACGGCCGGAAACTTCGGCCAATATCTGCGGGCCAGCAACAGTGCGGCAATGCTGCCCAGGCCCATGGCCGCGCCTGTCAGGTCGAAATGCTGCAGGCCGGGTGTGCTGACCAGTTCGGCCAGGGATGCGCGCAATCCCACCAGACCGGGCAGTTGCGAAGCCAAGATCAGCAGAGCCGCAGCCTGCGTAAACCCGCTGAGCACGGGGGAGGTGACCAGATTGAGCAGCCAGCCAAAGCGCACCAGGCCGAGCACCAACTGGAGCGCACCTGACAGCAGCGCGATCCACACCGCCAGCGATACCCATTGCGCGCTGCCCGGCTCTGCCAAGCCAACGAGCGAAGTGCCGATGAGCAGGCTCGTCAGGGCCGTGGGGCCGACGCCCAGCCGGGTGGATGAGCCCCAGAGCACGGCGACCAGTCCTGGTAGCAACGAAGCATAAATACCGGTG
>JAUYGP010000136.1 GCA_030690515.1 Giesbergeria sp. | reverse complement strand
ACTGATGGCTTTTCCAGCCGTCATTGCTCCTCTCCCATTGATGGAGCGATTCAACGGCGCAATCGCTGACGTGCTCGAAGTCGTTCTAACAAACCACGAACAGGCCCAAACCCTCTCAACCCTTCGTGACACCCTGCTCCCCCGCCTGATCTCCGGCCAGCTGCGCCTGCCAGAAACTGAGAATTTGGTTAAAGCCTTGATTTTTTGACTGGAAACTCTCGATGAATCCACTTGAAGTGCTGAAATTGGCCGACAGCTACGGAATCTGGGTGGCAGTTCTTGCTTTTCTGTTGATCGTGGTCGGGAATATCTCCGCTTCATGGCTGACCCAAGCGTTCTTTCCGATGCGCCTCAAAAAGCATGCGTGGAAATGGGAAAAGGAAAAATGGGCAACGGAACAGTTCGTGGAATCCTTGTCCCGGGTTGAGTTCATGGGAAAGCATCTCGTCCGATCAGAAGTTGGTGATCAGGCCTCGCTTTCGAGGCTAGGTTTCAATGAAACCAACGCAGAAATTGTCAAAATCATTACCGATCTGCACAGCGATGGGCATCGCATCCGTCCGTATCTGAGCCGACGCAACCGAGCAGTTTTCGACGACTACCTGCAACAATCTTCCGCTGCTTTTGATGCGTCAAAAGCGAGCTATGGTGAGTGGATGCCGGACGACTATGCAGCAGAAGAGGCGCATACGCTCAGTTTCATTGACGAACAAAGCCAAATCGCCGGGAGATTCGTTGGAAAAGTGGCGGTTGCTTGATCACCAAGTCATGCCGATCAACAAATCTTTGCGAGGTGTCAGTAGCCTCACAAGTTGGGTTGGGTGCAACCCTGTGCAACCTTGCTTTTTGTGACCAGCGAACCCATGACCGAAGACCAACTCGAACAAGAAACCCTGGCCTGGCTGCAAGACGTGGGCTACATCCACCGCTACGGCCCCGATATTGCCTTCGATGGTTCTTCGCCCGAGCGTGCTGACTACCGCCAAGTTGTCCTGCCATTCCGGCTGCGCGAGGCCGTCAACCGCCTGAACCCTGGCACTCCAGTGGTTGCCCGAAGCCCAGGCCGCCACCGAGGCCGCCCTGGGCGGGGCGCTACAGACATGATTGCTCTTTTTTTATAGCTGCTTGCGCTTATCCATAAAGCGCTAGCGTTCAATTTGGCTTAAAACTCTGCTCCAGGACCCGTGTGATGTTCTCACCCACCTCCCTCGAAGACCTGGCCCTGCTGCGCGAAACGGTAGAGCTGGAATGCAAGCTGGCCCAGGGCCAAAGCGGCCAGGGCGAGGTGCCCAAGGATTTCTGGCCCACCTATTCGGCCATGGCCAACGCCCATGGGGGTGTGGTGCTGCTGGGAGTGCGCGAGAAGGATGGGGTGTTTTCCATTGCAGGCATTCCCAACCCGGCCAAGGTGCGGGCAGACCTGTTCAACAACCTGAACAACCCGGGCAAGGTCAGCGCCAATCTGCTGACCGATGCCGATGTGCAGGAGTTGGCGCTGCAAGGCCACACGATGATGCTGGTGCGCATTCCGCAGGCTACCCGTAAGCAAAGGCCGGTGTTCCTCAACGGCCAGCCGCTCGGCCACACCTACAAACGGCTCAACGACGGCGATCGACAGTGCGACGAAGAGACGGTCAAGCGCATGCTGGCCGAGCAGGTGGAGGATGAGCGCGATGCCCGCATCCTGCCCGGTTTTGGCATGGGGGACATTGATGGCGAGAGCCTGCGCATCTACCGCCAGATGCTCAAGGACGAGCGGCCCGGGCATCCATACCTGGAGCAGGATGATTTTGACTTTATGACCAGTCTGCGCGGCTGGCGGCGTGACCGCCAGACGGGCCAGGAGGGATTGACGTTGGCGGGCCTGCTGATGTTTGGTACCTGGGCGGCCATCCAGGAGGCCGCACCGCACTACTTTGTGGATTACCAAGAGCGTCCCGAAGCCCGGGCCGAACCGACCTGGATCGACCGGCTGGTACCTGATGGCTCATGGACGGGCAATCTGTTCGAGTTTTACCGCAGGGTTTACCGCAAGCTGGTGGCGGACTTGAAGGTGCCTTTTGCGGTGAAAGATGGGCAACGGCAGGACGATACGCCGGTGCACAAGGCCTTGCGCGAGGCGCTGGTGAATGCGCTGGTGCATGCCGACTACACGGGGCGCGTATCGGTGCTGGTGGTGAAGCGGCCAGACATGTTTGGTTTTCGCAACCCGGGTGGCCTGCGTTTGCCCATCGAGCAGGTGATTCGCGGGGGCGAAAGCGATTGCCGTAACCGCATCCTTCACCAGATGTTTTTGCTCATCGGCCTGGGCGAACGGGGCGGCTCGGGCATGCCGCGCATTTATGGCGGCTGGCGCAGCCAACACTGGCGGCCGCCCTTGCTTTCAGAGAAGGCCGAGCCTGAGCAGACGCTGCTGGCCCTGCACATGGCGGATTTGTTGCCGGACGAGGTGGTGCAGGCGCTGCGAGCCCGGTGGGGCGCGCGTTTTGAAGCACTGGATGCGTATTCCCGCTTGATTTTGGCCACAGCCGCCATGGAGCGCACCGTAAGCCACAGCCGTTTATTGGAGCTTTGCGATGCACATTCCCACGATCTGAGCGTATTGCTGGCCCGCCTGGTGCGCCAGGGCATGCTGGTGTCAGATGGGCGTGCCAGGGGCACGGTTTACTACTTGGCGGGCGCTGCGCTGCCCACGCCGGAGGATGTGTTCAGTGGGCCACTGCTTCCGGCAGAAGGCATTGCCTCAACGATTGGCAGCGCGGACTCGCTGCCGGGGGGCGTGCCAGTGGGGGGCTCCGAACATTCGCAGCTGAGCTCCGAACATTCGCAGCCCAGCTCCGAATATTCGAAGGCACGCCAGGACCTGCGCGATGCTGAGGGGCGGCTGCTGTCGCCTCTGCTGGACGGGCCCGTGCTGGACGATCTGGGTGTGCTGGCTCCTGGTTTTCTGGCGCAGCTGCAAGCTCTGGCAGCGCCTGCGCGATCAGGGCGCTTGGGTATGGACCAGATGCAGGCGGTGATCTGCGCCGTGTGCGAAGGACACTATGTCACGCGTGCGGTGCTGGCTCGATTGCTCGACCGCAGCCCCGATGCCTTGCGTCAGACGCACATCAGCCCGATGGTTCGCAGCGGTATGTTGCAGCTAGCCTTCCCATCCAAGCCCACCCATGAACAACAGGCTTACAAGACGGGGAAACTGTGAAACGACGCGCTGTTTGCCGAGTTGGTGAAATGACCATGAAATCGACATGTGCGAGAAATGTGTCGATTTTTTGCGTAAAAATAAACATATCAAGGGCCTCATGTCGATGGCGTCGACATGAGGGAAGGGCGCCATGACCGAAGACCAACTCGAACAAGAAACCCTCGCCTGGCTGCAAGACCTGGGCTACGCGGTGCGCAGCGGCTTCGACATCGCCCCCGATGGCCCCAACCCCGAGCGGGCGAACTACCGCGAGGTGCTGCTGCTGGGCCGCCTGCGCGAAGCCATTGCCCGGCTCAACCCCGGCATACCCGCCGCCGCGCGCGAAGACGCAGTGCAGCAGGTGCAAGACCTGGGCCTGCCTGCGCAGCTGGCGGCCAACCGGGTGTTTCACAAGCTGCTGGTGGGGGGAGTGCCGGTGCAGTACCAGCAGGGCGGTGAAACGCGGGGCGACTTTGTGCGGTTTGTGGATTGGGGCAATCCTGCCAGCAACGAGTTCTGGGCGGTGAACCAGTTCACCCTCAAAGGCCCGCACCACACACGCCGGCCCGACATTGTGCTGTTCGTCAACGGCCTGCCGCTGGTGCTGCTGGAGTTGAAAAACCCCGCCGACCAGGAGGCCAGCATCTGGAAGGCTTACGACCAGATTCAGACCTACAAAGAGCAAATCCCCGACCTGTTTCAGTTCAACGAGGTGCTGGTGATTGCCGACGGCAGCGAGGCGCGGTTGGGGTCGCTCTCAAGCAACGGCGAGCGCTTCATGCAGTGGCGCACGATTGACGGCGTGCAGCTCGACCCGCTGGGCCAGTTCAACGAGCTCGAAACGCTGGTGCGCGGTGTGCTGGCGCCGCGCTATTTGCTCGACTACCTCCGCTTTTTTGTGCTGTTTGAGGACGACGGCCAGCTCATCAAGAAGATTGCCGGCTACCACCAGTTCCACGCCGTGCGCGCCGCTATCGAGCATGTGGTGGCCGCGTCGCGCGAGGGGCTGGCAACCAGCCAGCGCGGCAAGGGAGGCGTGGTGTGGCACACGCAGGGCAGCGGCAAAAGCATCACCATGACCTGCTTTGCCGCCCGCGTGATGCAGGAGCCGGCGATGGAGAACCCGACCATCGTCGTCATTACCGACCGCAACGACCTCGACGGCCAGCTGTTTGGCGTGTTCAGTCTGGCGCAGGACCTGCTGCGCGAGCAGCCGGTGCAGGCCAGCACGCGCCCTGCCTTGCGCCAGTTGCTGGCCCACCGGCCCTCGGGGGGCATTGTGTTTGCGACGATTCAAAAGTTCATGCCGGGCGAGGACGAGGATGTGTTCCCGGTGCTGTCCGACCGCCACAACATCGTGGTGATTGCCGACGAGGCTCACCGCACGCAGTACGGGTTTGAGGCCAAGCTCAAGACGCGCAAGCAAAATTTCAAGCCAAATGTGCCTCTGGCGCTTGCTGCACAAGCGCAAGCAGCTACTAAAAGCATAGTGACCAGCGATGCGGGCAGCAGTGCCGTGCATGCCGAGTTTGCTTCGCCCGAGTACACCACCCACTACCAGGCGGGCTACGCCCAGCACCTGCGCGATGCGCTGCCCAACGCCACCTTTGTCGCCTTCACCGGCACGCCGGTCAGCAGCCAGGACCGCGACACGCGCGCCGTGTTTGGCGACTACATCCATGTCTATGACATGCAGCAGGCCAAGGAAGACGGCGCCACGGTGGCCATCTATTACGAAAGCCGCCTGGCCAAGTTGCGACTGAAAGACGACGACCTGGCCTTGCTCGACGACGAAGTGGACGAGCTGGCCGAGGACGAAGAGGAAAGCACCCAGGCCCAGCTCAAAAGCCGCTGGGCTGCGCTGGAGAAAGTGGTGGGCGCCACGCCGCGCATTGCCAGCGTGGCGGCCGACCTGGTGGCGCACTTTGAAGAGCGCAATAAGGCGCAGGACGGCAAGGCCATGGTGGTAGCCATGAGCCGCGACATCTGCGTGCACCTGTACGACGAGATCGTGCGCCTGCGCCCCGACTGGCACAGCGCAGACCCGGAGCAGGGCGCCATCAAGGTGGTGATGACCGGCAGTGCCAGCGACAAGGCTTTATTGCGAGCGCACATCTACAGCGGGCAGGTGAAAAAGCGGCTGGAAAAGCGCTTCAAGGACCCGACCGACCCACTGCGCATCGTCATCGTGCGTGACATGTGGTTGACGGGGTTTGACGCGCCCTGCGTGCACACCATGTACGTGGACAAACCCATGAAGGGCCACAACCTGATGCAGGCCATTGCGCGCGTGAACCGCGTGTTCAAGGACAAGCAGGGCGGCCTGGTGGTGGACTACATCGGCATCGGCAACGAGCTGAAGGCCGCGATGAAGGAATACACCGCCAGCCAGGGTCGAGGCAAACCCACGGTGGACGCGCACGAGGCACTGTCCTTGCTGCTCGAAAAGATGGACGTGCTGCGCAGCCTGCTGCACGGCTACGACTGGTCGGGCTTTTTGACGGGCGGGCACAAGGCGCTGGCGGGTGCAGCCAACCATGTGCTGGGCATCCGGTCCGCGAACAAAGACAGCCCGCAGGACGGCAAACGCCGCTTTGCCGACGCGGCGGTGGCCATGGGCCAGGCCTTCAGCCTGTGCTGCACCTTGGACGAAGCCAAGGCGCTCCGCGAAGAGGTGGCGTTCTTCCAGGCGGTGAAAGTGATTTTGACCAAGCGCGACGTGACGGCGCAGAAACGGACCGACGAGCAGCGCGATGCGGCCATCCGCCAGATCATCAGCCAGGCGGTGGTGAGCGAGCGCGTAGTGGATATTTTTGATGCCGTGGGCCTGGACAAACCCAACATCGGCCTGCTCGACGACGAGTTTCTGGCCCAGGTGAAAAGCCTGCCCGAGCGCAACCTGGCCGTGGAGCTGCTGGAGCGCCTGCTCGAAGGCGAGATCAAGGCCAAATTCGCCACCAACGTGGTGCAGCAGCGCAAATTCTCAGACCTGCTGACCGGCGTGATTGCCCGCTACCAGAACCGCAGCATCGAGACAGCGCAGGTGATGGAAGAGCTGGTGGACATGGCGAAGAAGTTTCGCCAGGCCGCGAGCCGGGGCGAGGCGCTGGGCCTGTCAGAAGACGAGGTGCGCTTCTACGACGCGCTGGCCAACAACGAGTCGGCCGTGAAAGAGCTGGCCGACGAAACGCTGAAAAAGATCGCCCACGAACTGACTGAGAACCTGCGCAAAAGCATGACGGTGGACTGGAGCCAGCGCGAGAGCGTGCGCGCCAATCTGCGTTTGATGGTCAAGCGCATCCTGCGCAAATACAAATACCCGCCAGATTTGCAGGACGCTGCCGTGGAGCTGGTGTTGCAGCAGGCCGAGGCGCTGGGCGAGAGCTGGGCCGCATGAGCCCTGCACCACCCCCCGGCTGGCAGGTGGTGCACATCCACCCCGGCGCCCCGCCTAAACCGCCCGAAGACGCGCCGTGCAACGGCTGCGGCCTGTGCTGCCTGACCGAGCCGTGCCCGCTGGGCATGCTGGTCTCGCGCCGCAGGCGCGGTGCCTGCGCGGCCTTGCGCTGGAGCGATGCCGAGCAGCGCTACCTGTGCGGCATGCTGTCAGACCCCGGCGGCGTGACCGGGCTGACCCATCCCTGGGCGGTGCGTGCCCTGGCCGCACTGGCCCGGCGCTCGATCGCCGCAGGCGTGGGCTGCGATGCGCAACTGCGGGCGCAGCTGCCGGAGTAGCACGAACTTGTTGGTTGCTATATAAATAGTAGCTTCTGGCGCTTGCTGGTATTGCGTTGCAGCCGTTTTTATTGCTTATTCCTGGTTGGGCGCCTCTTTCAGACGGCTTTC
Organism: Giesbergeria sp.; assembly: GCA_030690515.1. Lineage (GTDB taxonomy): Bacteria > Pseudomonadota > Gammaproteobacteria > Burkholderiales > Burkholderiaceae_C > Simplicispira. Next base: position 222 of record JAUYGP010000136.1, on the reverse strand, counting down.
ACTCCCTCGCCCCTCGCGGGAGAGGGTTGGGGAGAGGGGGGGACAAGCACCGCGTCCCAAAACACCCCTCTCCCCCCGCCCTCTCCCGCAAGGGGAGAGGGGGCCAGGCCCGCGCGCTGCTAGTGTCCTGAGTTGGAAGTTGGTTGAAGAAAAAAAGATGTCGAAATCGTCGTCAGACAAGGCGCAAACCGCAGCGATAGCCGTTGCTATCGCGAGGATTTG
>JAUYGP010000134.1 GCA_030690515.1 Giesbergeria sp. | reverse complement strand
GCCGCGCGCTCTGGTACAGCCGCGCATTGAGGCCGGGCGGCTGGTAGAGATGCCGTTTGACAACCTGAGCAATGGCACTGCGCTGTGGGTGGATGTGGTGTGGTCCAAAGAGCGGCCGCTAGGCTTGGGCGCCACGCGGTTTGTGGCGCTGATGCGCGACAGCGCAGCACATTCACCCTGACCCGTGTGGGCGTCAAAGGCCCAGATTTTTTAGACAAAACAGGCTGCAACGCTTATTCACAAAGCGCCACAAGCTATCTTTTTGATAGCAATTTAGCTACTACAGCAGGGCCCCTCACCGGTATTCCCTGCATTCTCCATCTTGCGGGACCCACAGCCGGTGCGCCCATCCGCCCTGTTCTGCCAGCACCCGCACGGCCTCACGGGTGGTGGGGCAATGGTCCAGCGCCTGCAGGTGGTTGGCCACCACGGCGCCCCGGGTCAGTTGCGCAGCTTCGGCCACGTCGACCGCGTCCATGAGGATTTCAGCGCCCACGTCAAACCGCGCACCTCCCGCAGGCAGCACGGCCACACCAGGCTGCAGGCGCGCCAGGCAATCGCACACAGTGGGCGTGAGAACGGTGTCTCCTGCGAGGTAGAGGCTGGGCTCGCCCGGCAACTCCAGCAGGTACCCATGGCCGTGCTCCATGAAACGCCCGACCCACCCCCGTCCATGCAGACACGCGATGGGCGTGATGTGACCACCCAGCGCGAAGGGCTGGCGCACCGGGCCCGTCAGTGGCTGCACGTTCAGCCCCCGCTGCGCCAGATAGCCCGCGTCGCGCGGCATGCAGAAAACGGGCAGTTGGCGTTCGCGCAGAAACCGCTTGCCCGAGCGGTCCAGATGGTCAAAGTGGCCCCGCTGGCAGTGCGTGATGAGTGCATGCGTGGCGCGCTCCAGCGCGGGCCCGGCCTGCGCGGGCAGGTCAACAATGGGGTTGCGCTGGCGCCCGCCGCCCAGGTAGCGCAGTGCTGGCAAGGCACCCCGGGGGGCGAGCATGGGGTCGACCAACAGGCCAATGGGGCGGCCGGCGGATTCAAACTCGACAAGCACGGTGGCATTGCGCAGTTGGGTGATGTGCATGGTGCAGGACTCCGATGGTGTGGGGAGTACCTATTGTTCAAATGCCTCCCTCGAACGAGAATGGCCCATTCAGACAATTCATTGCCATTTTTTGCCATCCATGCCAGCGCCCTGCTCCACCCCCAGCACGCCGCCTTCCCCGCCCCTGCGGCTGGGACTGCTGCTGTACCCCGGCTGCATGCCCGCCGGCCTGTTTGCCGCCGCAGACCTGGCCCGCGCAGCCAACCTGCGTGCGCAGGCCACGGTGATCGACACCTGCTGGACCAGCGTTGACCTGCAACCCGTACCCACCTGGCAAGGCCCGACGCTGGCGCCCACGGTGGCGCTGGCGCAGGCCGGGGTGAACGCAGTGCTGGTCCCGGGCCTGTGGATGTCATCACCCGAGAACCTGCAGGACCCGCTGCAGCGGCTGAAACCCATCATCCAGGCCCTGCGGGCGCTGCCCCGGCGCACGCAGGTCTGGAGCTATTGCACCGGCGTGCTGCTGGCCGCAGCCAGCGGTCGGCTGCGGGCCCAGGGCGCTACGGCCACCTGGTGGCTGCGAGCCCCGCTGCAACAGCAGTTTGCGGATGTGGAATGGCGCTTTGACGAACCCCTGGTGGCGGGCACAACAGCCACCACCGCCACCGGTGCCCATGGCTACCTGCCGCTGATGCTGCACGCGTTGGCCACACGGCTGGCGCCTGCGGCACTGGCCGACCTACAGGACCTGCTGATGCTGCCCCGCCCGCGCACAGCCCATCCAGCATTTGCCGGGCACGACCTGATGACCACCGCCGACGCCGACCTGCGCCGCGCCATGCTGTGGGTGCAACGCAGCCCCGCCAGCGGCCTGCGCCTGACGGCACTGGCGGCGGCACTGGGCTGGTCGCCGCGCACGCTGGCGCGGCGGGTGCAGGCGCAGACGGGGCTCTCGGCGGCCCACTGGATGCGCCGCATCAAACTGCGCCAGGCCAGCGAGGCGCTGTGCGACACCTCCCTGCCCCTCAAGCGCATTGCCGACGACCTGGGATTTGCCAGCGAATCCGGGTTGCACCGCGCTTTCCGGCATGCTACGGGCCAGACGCCGCTGGCCTACCGCATGGGCCAGGGCGCCCGCTGACCCCGGTTGCCCACCCCCGTCTTCCCACACCCCAGGAGCCTCTCATGCCAGACACCACACCCGCACCCCACTTCCTGGCCCGCGACAAGGCGCTTGCGCAGCGCTGGGCAGACTGGCAACCCGGGCCGGTGCGCACGCCGGGGCAGACCCGCAAAGGCAAGCCCTTCGCCCTCGATGACCTGGATCCGGGCGACAAACCCTTTTCAAACGGCGACAAGTCCGACGACAAGGATGCGGTCGAAGCACTGGCCGTGGAACTCGATGCACTGCAGAACCTTTTCTACGCCGACCGCCGCTACAAGCTGCTGGTGGTGCTGCAGGGCACCGACACGTCGGGCAAGGACGGCACTATCCGCGGCGTGTTTGGCCGGATGAGCGCGCTGGGCGTGCACGCCGTAGGCTGGAAAGCGCCCACCGAGACGGAGTTGGCGCACGACTACCTCTGGCGCATTCACCAGCAGGTGCCCCAGGCGGGCGACATCACGGTGTTCAATCGCAGCCACTATGAAGACGTGCTGGTCCCAGTGGCCAACGGATGGATCACGCCCGAGCAGCACCAGCAGCGCCTGGCGCACATCAACGACTTCGAGCGCATGCTGAGCGAAACAGGCACCATCGTGCTCAAGTTCCTGCTGCACATTGGCCTGGACGAGCAGCGGGAGCGCCTGCAAGAGCGCCTGGACGACCCGGCCAAACACTGGAAGTTCAGTATGGGCGACATCGAGGTACGCAAGCAGTGGAGCGACTACCGCAAGGCCTACGACACCCTGCTCAATGCCACGCACACGCCCTGGGCACCCTGGACCATCGTGCCGGCCAACTCCAAAACCCACCGCAACCTGATGATTGCCACCGTGCTTCGCCAGGTGTTACAAAATCTGAGCCTGCGCTACCCCACGGGCGATGCGGCGCTGGAACATTTCACGGTGAAGTGAAGTGCAAGCACTGTGGTGGTGTTGGGCGCAGGCTTGGGCTGTCAGCGCGGGGAAGCACCGCGCAGCGCTATCAAGTCAGCCCAGCTGATGCCCGCAGTGTTCGCAGAACCGGTCGTCCTGGTACACCTCCTCTGAGCACCGGGGGCAATGTGCCGTGGTGGGTGTGGCGGTTGCCGATGACACACCGGCCGCAGTGAACCCGGTGGCCGCAGCAGCACCAGAGGGGGCCGCCTCCGGCGCAGTGGCGGGCGCCTGGGCTTTGGCTTGCGCCTTTTCCTTCATCTCAGCCACTTTGGCGTTGACCTCACTGAGCGCCTTGTCGGTCGTGCTGCGGATACTGCCCAGGTCAACCTTTTCAGAGAACTCGCACCAGGTCAGCACGCCCACCATCAGC
>JAUYGP010000131.1 GCA_030690515.1 Giesbergeria sp. | reverse complement strand
CCCGGCAGTTTCTTCAAGCGTGAAGCCAAGCCGAGCGAGCATGAAACCCTGACCAGCCGCTTGATCGACCGCCCGATTCGCCCGCTGTTCCCCGAAGGTTTTTTCAATGAAGTGCATGTGGTGATCCACACCGTTTCGTTGAACCCTGAAGTAGACGCCGATATCGCAGCGCTGATTGCATCGAGCGCCGCGCTGGCTATCTCGGGCATTCCGTTCAGTGGCCCCATTGGCGCAGCGCGCGTGGGCTACATCAACGGCGAATACGTGCTCAACCCCGGCCAGACGGCACGCAAGAACAGCCAGATGGATCTGATCGTGGCGGGCACCGATGTCGCTGTGCTGATGGTCGAGTCCGAAGCGCAGCAACTGCCCGAAGATGTGATGTTGGGCGCTGTGGTGTTTGGCCACGAGCAAGGCAAGATTGCCATCAACGCCATCCATGAATTGGTGCGCGATGCGGGCAAGCCCGTGTGGGACTGGCAGGCTCCTGCCAAGGATGAAGGTCTCATCGCCAAGGTTGGTGCATTGGCCGAAGAAAAGCTGCGCGCCGCCTACCAGATTCGCAACAAGCAGGCCCGTACGCACGCTTGCCGCGAAGCCTATGCGGTGGTCATGGCCGACCTGAAGGAAGCGGGTGTCGTGTTCGACGCGGTCAAGGTCGAAGGCATGCTGTTCGACATCGAAGCCCGCATCGTGCGTAGCCAGATTCTGGCGGGCGAGCCCCGCATTGATGGTCGTGACACGCGCACTGTGCGTCCCATTGAAATCCGTAATTCGGTTCTGCCCCGCACCCATGGCTCCGCCTTGTTTACGCGCGGCGAAACGCAGGCGCTGGTGGTGACCACGCTGGGTACCGAGCGTGATGCGCAGCGCATTGATGCGCTGGCCGGTGAGTACGAAGACCGTTTCATGATGCACTACAACATGCCTCCCTTTGCCACCGGCGAAGTGGGCCGCATGGGCAGCACCAAGCGCCGGGAAATCGGCCATGGCCGCCTGGCCAAGCGTGCGCTGATTGCAGTGCTGCCTAGCAAGGAAGAATTCCCCTACACCATGCGTGTGGTGTCCGAGATCACCGAATCGAATGGTTCGTCGTCGATGGCTTCGGTCTGCGGCGGTTGCCTGTCGATGATGGATGCAGGCGTGCCCATGAAAGCGCACGTGGCGGGTATCGCCATGGGCCTCATCAAAGAAGACAACCGTTTCGCCGTGCTGACCGACATCCTGGGCGATGAAGATCACCTGGGTGATATGGACTTCAAGGTCGCAGGTTCGACCAACGGCATCACCGCGCTGCAGTTGGACATCAAGATCCAGGGCATCACCAAGGAAATCATGCAGGTCGCATTGGCCCAGGCCAAGGAAGCCCGCATGCACATCCTGGGCAAGATGCAGGAAGCCATGGGCGAAGCCAAGACCGAAGTGAGTAACTTCGCTCCCAAGCTGTACACCATGAAGATCAACCCTGAAAAAATCCGTGATGTGATCGGCAAGGGTGGCTCGGTCATTCGTGCGTTGACCGAAGAGACGGGTTGCCAGATCAATATCGAGGAAGACGGCACCATCACCATTGCGGCTACCGACAATGCCAAGGCTGACGAAGCCAAGCGCCGCATTGAGCAGATCACCGCGGAAGTCGAAATCGGCAAGATCTATGAAGGCCCTGTGACCAAGATCCTGGACTTCGGTGCGCTCATCAACCTGCTGCCTGGCAAGGATGGTTTGCTGCACATCAGCCAGATCGCCCACGAGCGTGTGGAGAAGGTTACCGATTACCTGACCGAAGGCCAGATCGTCAAGGTCAAGGTGCTGGAGACCGACGAAAAGGGGCGCATCAAGCTGTCCATGAAGGCTCTGTTGGACCGCGCCCCCCATGGCGGCAGCGACCGGCCGGCACCCGCCGAGCGCCGCGAACCCCGTGAGCACCGCGAAGCAGCGGCTGGCGAGCAGCAACAACAGCAAGCGCTGCCCCTGGATGCCCAAGGGCAGGCCAACGGCTGATCTCTGGTTGCTATTTGTTTTGTAGCTTCTAGCGCTCTATCGACGGGCGATAGAGGCAAAAACAATGCAAGCCAACCCTTCTGTTCAGATTGCCATGCAAGCCATAGAAATCACCGCATTTGGTGCGCCTGAAGTGTTGCGCCTGTGTGAGCGTGCGCAGCCCGTGGCGGGCGTGGGTGAGGTGCTGATCCGCGTAAGCGCCAGTGGTGTCAACCGCCCTGATGTCTTGCAGCGCAAAGGTTACTATGCGCCGCCTCCGGGCGCCAGCGACTTGCCCGGGCTGGAAGTGGCCGGAGTCGTGCAGGGGGGCGATGCGGCCGCCATGGCGCAGGCAGGCCTGCGCGTCGGCGACCGGGTGTGCGCCTTGCTGGCCGGTGGCGGATATGCGCAGTGGTGCGTGGCCCCTGTGGAGCAGTGCTTGCCAGTACCTGCCGGATTGAGCGACATCGAGGCGGCATCCCTGCCC
>JAUYGP010000127.1 GCA_030690515.1 Giesbergeria sp. | reverse complement strand
ACGCGTTATTTTTAGCTATTGAATATATAGCTTACACCTCATACTGCATATGGGCTATCGGTGAATTTATTCAATTTTCGCACGACTCGAACACCGGTCATTTTTACCCTCTCAGGCATGCGACGTCGGCTGCACACTGATCTGCAGGCCCATCGCCTGCATCACCTTCATGATGGTGTCAAAGCGCGGATGGGACGTGGGGCGCAGCGCTTTGTACAGCGCCTCACGGGTCAGACCGCTGGCGCGGGCCACTTCGGTCATTCCCTTGGCGCGGGCAATGGTGCCCAAGGCATGGGCGAACTCGGCGGGGTTGTTTTCTTCAAGAACAATGGTCAGATACTCGGCAATGGCCTGGTCGCTGTCGAGGTGCTCGGCCATGTCGAACTCGGGCAAATCGGCGATGTTGATTTTGGCGGACATGGTCACTCCTTCAAATGGTTTTGGCCAGAGCCACAGCACGGGCGATGTCGGCCTGCTGGGTGGATTTGTCACCACCACCCAACATGATGATCAGCACGTCATCACGCTGCACGTAGTACATGCGCCAGCCGGGGCCGAAGTGCTCGCGCATTTCAAACACGCCTTCAAGCAACGGGGCTACGTCGCCCAAAAGCCCGCGTTGCACCTTTTCCAACCGACGGGCCAGGCGGCGGTGCGTCATGCCGTCCCGAAGGCCAAACAGCCAGTCAGAAAACTCGGGGAGCTGTTTGACTACGTACATCGCCCGATGGTAATCACTTGTTCACAGAATCACAAGACGGCTCCTTGCCATGCGAGAAGTGCGCCTGCACCCGAAAGTCGGCGGAAATGAGTGCTCAAGCTGTCTCGGGAGGCGCGCAACAACCCATGCGACGGCATGCACCACAACGCTATCAAATTAGTAGCTTCTTTCGCCCACCCCATAATCGCTGGAAGCCATTGAAGCCCATTAAAATTCAACGCAGCACGCTGGCCTGCAGATGCCCCAGCACCATCGTGGCCACCTGCAGCAGCACCAGCACCACCAGTGGCGACAGATCGATACCGCCCACCAGCGGAATGATGCGTCGCACGGGCCGCAGCACGGGTTCGCACAGGCGCGCTATCACGTCTGACACAGGCGAGCGCGTTTGCACCCAGGACAGCACGGCATAGACAATCACCAGACCGATCAGCCCCGTAATGGCCACCCGGACCACGCCAAACAGCGCCAGCCCGAGCAGCCACTGCCACCCGGCTCCCGCGCCCAGCAACAACCACAGCACGCCGTACTGCGCCAGTTCCACCAGCAGCGCGGCCAGCAGGCTGGCCCAGTCCCAGCGGCCTGCGGTAGGCAGCACCCGGCGCAGCGGCAACACCATCCAGTCGCTGAAGGCAAATACCAACCGCCCGACCGGGTTACCAAATGGCACACGCTGCCACTGCATGTAGATGCGCAGCAAACAGGCGCCGCACAGGAGCCCGGCCACGACATCCAGCAAAAAAGAAACAATCTGGTAGAGCATTGAACGGATACATCCTTGGTCGCACTGCGGCATGGGATGATAGCCCCATCGTTTCCAGCTCCCCCATGTCGCAGTCCCTCACGCTGACCAGTCTGCCGCTGTTTCCGCTCGCCTCCCTGCTTTTCCCGGGCGGCGCGATGGCCTTGCGCGTTTTTGAAGTGCGTTATCTCGACATGGTGCGCAAATGCCATCAGGCTGGGGCCCCTTTTGGCGTTGTCAGCCTGCGCAGCGGACAGGAAGTGCGCCGTGCGGGTGCGCCAGTGGAACAATTGCACGATGTGGGCACGCTGGCGACCATCGACCGGCTGCACAACCCGCAACCTGGGCTGATCACGCTGCAATGCCGGGGGGATCAGCGCTTTCGCATCGCCCACAGTCACCTGCTCCCCCATGGCCTGTGGGTGGCCGATGTCGCGCTACTGCCGGCAGACCTGCGAGTTGCCGTACCCGAGCACCTGGCCGCCACGGCACGTGCGCTGGAGCAGTTGCTGGCCTCACTGCGCGAGCGCGACCCCACCAGCCCGGCCGCGATCTGGCCCACCCCCGCCCAACTGGACGATGCTGGCTGGATCGCCAACCGCTGGTGCGAACTGCTGCCCGTGCCGCTAGAGCTCAAGCAACGGCTGATGCAACTCGACAACCCGCTCGTGCGGCTGGAACTGGTGGGCGACGTGCTGGAACGCACCGGCATTGCCCCTTTGTGAAACACCGATGGCTCCGCAACGCACCCTACTGAACCACATTCTGGAATGGCCCCGCACTGCCAAGCGCCTGTTCGTCGTGGCCATGGACACCGGCATGGGCCTGCTGGCCATGTGGCTGGCTTTTTCCCTGCGCCTGGAGGCATTGCACAGGCCCGAAGGCATGCAATGGCTGGTGTACGCACTGGGCCCGCTGCTCGCCTTCCCTATCTTCATGAACCTGGGGCTGTACCGCGCTATCTTCCGCTACACCGGCGTTCACGCCCTCATCACCACCGGCAAGGCGGTGGCGCTGTATGGCTTGCTACTGCTGACCATCCTGCTGCTGGCCCAGTGGGAAGGGGTACCCCGCAGCGTAGGCGCACTGCAACCGCTGATATTCCTACTGTTGGTGGGTGCCAGTCGCGCACTAGGCTGGCTGTGGCTGGCCGGCCCCCCTGGCAAAGCTTCACAGCGGCTATTGATCTATGGCGCAGGCAGCGCAGGTGCACAAA
>JAUYGP010000126.1 GCA_030690515.1 Giesbergeria sp. | reverse complement strand
TATGGCCGGTTTGCTGGCGCCGCCCAACATGGGCGTGTACAACGTGAGCAAGCACGCCGTGGTCAGCCTGAGTGAAACGCTGTACCAGGACCTCTCTCTGGTCACGGACCAGGTCAGCGCCAGCGTGCTGTGCCCCTATTTTGTGGCCACGGGCATCAACGACAGCCACCGCAACCGACCGGGGGCCTTGCAGTCGGGCAAGCCCACCAAGAGCCAGCTCATTGGCCAGGCCATGATCGGCAAGGCCGTCAGCTCGGGCAAGGTGACTGCCGCCGAAGTGGCGCAAAAGGTGTTTGATGCCGTGGGTGCGGGCCAGTTCTATATCTACAGCCACCCCAAGGCCATCGGTGCCGTGCAGACGCGCATGGAAGACATCCTGCAGGCGCGCAACCCCACCGACCCCTTTGCTGACAAGCCCGAGCTGGGCGTGCAATTGCGTGCACAGTTGCGAGCCGACTGAAATATGGATGAAAATGGCCTCTAGCGCTTATGGGGTAAGCGCTAGTAGCTATTGAAAGCATAGTAATGACCGCGACGGCAGGCCATGCTTTGTTCGAAACCGCGATTGGCGATTGCGGCATCGCCTGGGCGCCCTGCGGCATTGCAGCGGTGCAATTGCCCGAGCAGGATGCCACCAGCACCTGCGCGCGCCTGCTGCGCTATACCGGCCCCTTGCCAGAAGCTGCACCCCCGCCCGAGGTGCGCGCCGCCATGGCCCAGATTGCGGCCCTGCTGGCGGGTGAGCCGCACGACCTGAGTGCCCTGGTGCTGGACATGAGCGGCCTTACCGACTTCCAGCGCCATGTGTACGCCATCACCTGCCGCATCCCCCCGGGCCAGACACGCACCTATGGCGACATTGCCGCCGAGCTGGGCGACAGACACCTCGCCCGCGCGGTGGGGCAAGCGCTGGGCTTTAACCCCTTTGCGCCGGTGGTGCCCTGCCACCGCGTGTTGGCGGCGGGGCAGCGGCCGGGCGGGTTTTCTGCGCACGGGGGCGCAGCGACCAAGCTGCGCATGCTGGCAACGGAAGCCGCTTTTGCTGCGCAGGACGGGCAGCTTTTTTAAACCTAGAAACGGCAGTTGGATGCGCACGCCAGTGCCGAGATCTGGGTGTCAGGCAAGACGAGACGACGCGGCGGGCTCCTGCCCGCAAGGAGGAATAACGCCGCATGGCGCCCTGAGCGTGGTGCTGGGGGGTGCATAGCGTTCTCATTCATCAGGTGAACACCATCGAAGCCATCAACGATCGATTTCATGCGGCTTGGCAAGAGATACAAAGCGGTCAACTGCCGCTTCTAGGTTAAAACGCCTTTGCCCCGGGCGTGACAATTTGTCCCTTTTTTACGCCCTTGCGCAGCGCATGCAAGTGCTTCCCATGGGACAACCCCCTAGAACCCGAACCTTGACCCCGCACCGAGGAGCGTCGCGATTCCAAGGAGCGCAAAAATGGTGGCTGCCACCGAATGCACCAGCTTCATCGGGACTTTTGACGCGAGTTTGTCACCGACGAAAACGGCAGGCACATCGGCAATCAGCATCCCGAGGGTGGTGCCGATCACCACCAGCAAAGGCGCCGCGTAGTGCGCGGCCAGAGCGACCGTGGCAATCTGGGTCTTGTCGCCCATCTCGGCCAGAAAGAAGGTGATCAAGGTGGCACCGAACACGCCGAACCTTTGGGCGATCTGTGTTTCCTCGTCTTCAATTTTGTCCGGAATCATGGTCCAGACGGCCATGCCGATGAACGACAGCCCCAAAGCCCAGCGCATGATCTCGGGACTGACCACCGCAGTGATCCAGGCCCCGAGAGCACCCGCGAGACCATGATTGACCACGGTCGCGGCCAGGATGCCGAGGATGATCGGGACAGGCTTTTTGAAGCGAGCTGCGAGGATGAAGGCGAGGAGCTGGGTTTTGTCGCCAATTTCAGCAAGGGCGACGACTCCGGTCGAGACAAGGAGAGATTCCATCAGTGTTTCCGGGCCGGTTTACAGACGATTGACCACCACGCATCCCCGGCCAAATCGGAGGCGTGGTGGTCAAAGGTCTTGCCAAGCTCAGAAACCGCTTACGCCATGACCGGTGGGCCAAGTATGTTGACGTAAGCCTCTTCGAGGCGAAGAGAGGCTACTCCCCAATGACCCAAAAATTATAGCTGTGGCGGGTGCATTGAATGCCAAAGAACGCCATGGCTCGGACGGGCGTCAGGTTTGCTATTGCGTATTGCAGCCATGGGTTTGGCTGGGGCGGCAAAGGGCGCCGCAACCAGGCTTTCAGGTAGGCAGGGCGCACCTCTACAATGGTTTACACCCTGATCGCTTCCATGACACGGACCACCTCCACCTTCACTCGCCATCTTTGGTACACCTTGGCCGTGCTGGTGGCCATGGTGGCAGCGTTTGGAGGGTATGTTGCTTCAGAGAAGGCCATTGATACGGCCAACGAACAGCGCCTGCGTTCACTGCATCTCGCGGACGAAATGCGCCGCTCGTCGGACGACCTGACGCGCCTGGCACGCTTGGCAGTGATGACGGGCGACGACTTGTACCCGCGCCAATACGAGGCCCTGCTGGAGGTTCGCGAGGGACGCAAGCCCCGACCCTCGCGCGATCGTGTCGTCTCCTTGGACATGGCCGCCAATGTAGATTTATCGGTACCGCCGGGCAAGGCGGTGGCGCTGCTCGACCTGATGCGGGCCGCCCACTTTACCGAGCAGGAGTTTGCTCTGCTGGCCCAGGCCAAGACCCTCTCCGACATGCTGACACGCACCGAGCGCGAAGCCATGCAGCTACGGCAGGAGCAGGGCAGCCAGGCCGAAGCCAGCCACGCCCGGGCGCGTGCCATGCTGCATGACGCGGCCTACCTGTCGGCCAAGGCAGCCATCATGGCGCCGATTGAAGGATTCCACGCGCTGATGATGGAGCGCACCCAGGCGGCCGTGGCGCGGGCTGAGCGCGACGCTTTGGCCATGCGGTGGCTCTTCATGGGCTTGGGTCTGTTGCTGGTGTTCATGCTCTACCGCACTTCGCGGGCCCTGCGCACCGTCCTGGGTGGGTCGGTGGATGCCGTGCACGCGCAGATCACCCGTCTGGGCCAGGGCGATTTCAGTACGCCGCTGGCGCTGGCCAAAAGCGAACCTGGCAGTGTGATGGCCCGGCTGGCCGAGTCGCAGGCCAAGCTCAAGCAGATGACCGACGAACGCGCCCACACCCAGCTTGAACTGCAGCGCAGCACGACGCGGCTGAAAGAGGCCGAACGTCTGGCGCTGATGGGCCACTGGGAGCTCGATCTGGTCACGAATGCGCTGATCTGGTCGGACGAGACTTACGCCATCTTTGAACTCGATCCCACCAGGCCACCGCTCTATGAGACTTTTCTCGGTGTCATCCACCCCGAC
>JAUYGP010000118.1 GCA_030690515.1 Giesbergeria sp. | reverse complement strand
ATCCGTGAACGTCTGCTGGCGACCCCGTTTGCCACTGGCAGGTGCGTACCACTGCATGTCTTTGTCCAGCCAGATCGTCAGCGCCCCTCTGACCTTGAGTGCGGCGTTGTCGCAGCCCAGTTGGTGGTCTTGTAGCGGGTTTTATAGATAAGGCCCAATAAAGTATGAACTTTTCGTGAGTTTTCGGATCGAATGTTCATGGAAAAAGAAAACACAAGAAAGCAAACACTGGAACAACTTCACGAGCGGCGCAAGCAAGTCGTGCGGCTGCACAAGAAGGGCATCAAGATCATGCAGATCGTAGCCATGACGGGGCTGAGCTATCCGCCCGTGCGCGCCACCATTGACCTCTTTGAGGCCGGCGGCTGGAGCGCCATTCGACCGGCCTTGCGGGGGCGCAGTCGAGGCGACGGTCGTGTCCTGAGCCAAGCGCAGGAAGACACGATTCAAAGGATGATCATTGACAAGCGCCCAGAGCAACTCAAGATGGATTTTCACCTCTGGAGTCGAGCCGCCGTGAGCCAATTGATCGAACAAGAATTTGGCATAAAACTCCAGACCCGCAGCGTCGGCAAGTACCTCACCCGCTGGGGCTTCACGTCCCAAAAACCCATCAAACGCGCGTACGAGCAAAGCCCTGCAGCGGTGCAGGCTTGGTTGGAGGGCGAGTACCCCGGCATTGAGCAGCGCGCCAGAGCTGAAGGGGCCGAAATTCACTGGGGCGATGAGACCGCTTTGGTCAACACCGATGTGCGTGGCAGAAGCTATGCACCGAGCGGAAAGACACCAGTGGCGATGGCCATTGGCGGCACCCGTCAGAAGCTCTCCATGATCGCGACGGTGACCAACCAGGGCAAGACGCGCTGGATGATCATTGACGAGGCGTTTGACGCCGCCAAGCTCATCGAATTCCTGCAGGCGCTGATCAAGGATGCGGGTCGAAAAGTCTTCCTCATCTTGGACAATTTGCGCGTGCATCACAGCAAATTGGTGAAGGCTTGGGTGGCCGAACACCAGGAGCAAATTGAGCTGTTCTACCTGCCCAGCTACAGCCCTCAGCTGAACCCGGAGGAGCGGCTCAACGCAGATTTGAAGCAAGAGATGGGCAAGCGCGTACCGGTCAAAACCAAGGCCAACCTACGCGAGGCCGCCAGCGAGCACATGGCGATGTTGGAGCAAAACCCTGAGCGCGTGATCGGCTACTTCCAGGATCGCCGTGTTCGCTATGCAGCTTGATACTTCATCGGGCCGGATCAATAGGCCAGAACCACATCCAGCCCTTCGGCGACACCCCGAAGTGTCCCTCGCCTGCAAGCCTCCCGCCCACGCACGGTTCGATGAACGGGCCTACACTTCAAAAAAGATAGCTGTTAGCGCTTACCAGACGGGCGGTAGCTTGGTTTTTTGCCTGCAGTCCCTGCCCGTGGCGGCAAGCCGGTGTGCTGGCTCAGAATCTGCCCAGGCTTGGGCTGGTTCTTCTCCATCACCATCGACGGAATCGTCAGGAACTTCTCGTTCTTCTGACTGCCGCAGGCGCCTGCCATCGGCTGGTAGGTCGGAATCAAATGGTGCTTGCCGTTGCCAATCAGGTCGGCACGGCCCATGGCCTTGAGCGCCTCGCGCAGCAACGGCCAGTTCTTGGAGTCGTGGTAACGCAAGAACGCCTTGTGCAGGCGGCGGCGCTTTTCGCCGCGCACCACGTCGACCTTTTCGCCCCGTTCATCGCGGTGCACGCCCTTGAGGGTGTTGATGCCCGTGTGGTACATCGCCGTGGCCGTGGCCATGGTGCTGGGGTAGAAGGTTTGCACCTGGTCGGCGCGAAAGCCGTTTTTCTTGAGCCAGATGGCGAGGTGCATCATGTCCTCGTCGCTGGTGCCGGGGTGGGCGGCGATGAAGTACGGGATGAGGAACTGCTTCTTGCCTGCCTCGGCCGTGTACTTATCGAACAGCGTCTTGAACTTGTCGTAGTTGCCGATGCCCGGCTTCATCATCTTGGTGAGCGGGCCGGATTCGGTGTGCTCGGGCGCAATTTTCAAGTAGCCGCCGACGTGGTGCTGCACCAGCTCCTTGACGTATTCGGGCGACTGGATGGCCAGGTCGTAGCGCAGACCCGAG
>JAUYGP010000116.1 GCA_030690515.1 Giesbergeria sp. | reverse complement strand
CGGGTTCGAGTCCCGTCCACTCCGCCAGTATCGAAAAGCCGCCAGTTGCTAGACTGGCGGCTTTTTTTTAGCCTAATTGGCCTCCAGCGCTTTGAATACAAGCGCTGGAAGCTATCAAAAAAGAAGCGGGTCAGCGTGGCGCAAGGCGAATAGCGCCGTCCAGGCGGATCACTTCGCCATTGAGCATGTCGTTTTCGAAGATGTGCTGAACCAGTTTGGCGTAGTCCTGTGGCGTGCCCAAACGGCTAGGGAAGGGTACGCCGGCAGCCAACGCGTCCTGAACCTCCTGGGGCATGCCAAACAGCATGGGCGTGCCAAAGATGCCGGGGGCGATGGTCATGTTGCGGATGCCATTGCGGGCCAGGTCGCGGGCGATGGGTAGTGTCATGCCGACGATACCGCCTTTGGAGGCGCTGTAGGCGGCCTGGCCCATCTGGCCGTCATAGGCTGCGACGCTGGCGGTGGAAATCATCACGCCGCGCTCGCCGGTGGCTTCGGCGTCGTTCTTGCTCATGGCTTCGGCAGCCAGGCGGATCATGTTGAAGCTACCGATCAGATTGACCGTGATGGTCTTGCTGAAAACGGATAGCGCGTGCGCGCCATTTTTGCCCACGGTTTTTTCTGCCGGAGCGATGCCCGCGCAGTTGACCAAGCCCATCAGTTTGCCCATGGAAACTGCCTGCGCCACCACGGCCTGGCCGTCGGGTTCGCTGCTGACGTCGCACTTCACAAATGCGCCACCAATCTCCTGGGCGACTGCGGTGCCTTTTTCAACTTGCATGTCGGCGATGACGACCTTGCCGCCCTGGGCCGCCAGCATGCGCGCTGTGCCTTCACCCAGGCCCGAGGCGCCGCCGGTCACGATGAATACCTTGCCTTTAATTTCCATGTTCAGTCTCCTGTGAGTTACGTTGACGTAAACGTCAATTATTACCGATGTTGTGCCCACAAAAATGCCCGGTCGGTGCCGGGCATGTGAGGAAGTGCTGGGTATCACTGACCCAGTGGTGCGGTCGATTACTTGAAGCCTACGCGATCCAGCATCTGCTGCACCTTGGTCACATTAGCGCCCACGGCGCTGATCGGAATGGTCTCGCTCTTGAAGGGCGTTCCACCAGTCATGGCTTTGAGGGCTGGGTTGTCGATGCTGACGTTCTTGGCGGCGGGCCACTCGTTGTTGCCATTGGCGAAGTAGTTTTGTGCCTGTGGGCTGGCCAGATATTCCAGGAACCGGATGGCGTTGGCCGGGTGCTTGGCGTGCCGTGCGACGGCACCGCCTGCGATATTCATGTGGGTACCCCAGGACTGCTGGTTGGGGAAAATGACGCCCACCTTGTTGGCTATGGCCACATCTTCAGGTTTGGACGAGCGCATCAGTCGGGCGAGGTAATAGCTGTTGGTGACGGCGATTTCGCATTCACCTGACGCTACGGCCTTGATCTGGTCGGTGTCGCCACCCTTGGGGTCGCGCGCCAGGTTGGCGACCATGCCTTTGAGCCAGTCCTGTGCCTTTTGCTCGCCCAGGTGTTCAGTCACAGCGCCAAACAGGCTCAGGTTGTAGGGGTGCGAACCAGAACGGATGCACAGCTTGCCCTTGTTCTTGGGGTCGCCCAGTTCTTCGTAGGTGTCCACATCCGTCTTGTCAACCTTGGCCTTGTTGTAGACGATGACGCGCGCTCGGGTGGACAGGCCAAACCATGAGATACCGCCATCGGCCGCCGGTGTGCTGCGCAGATGGGCGGGAATGGCGTCATTCAGCAGCTTGGATTGGATGGGCTGAAAGAGTCCGTCCACTTCGCCCTTGTAAAGGCGTGCCGCGTCCACCAACAAAACCACGTCGGCGGGTGATGCAGAACCTTCGGCCTTCAGGCGCGCCAGAATGCCGGCGTCGTCGGCATCCACGCGGTTCACCTTGATACCGGTCGCTTTGGTGAAGTCGCTGTACAAAGCTTCGTCGGTGGAATAGTGCCGGGCCGAATAGAGATTGACCACTTGGTCTTCGGCCAAGGCCGTGCCACTGGCAAGGGTCAGGAAACAGCTGGAAAGCAGGACTTGCAGAATCTTTGTAGACATGGATTGCGTCGAGAGTGTGTTCAATGCGTCATGCTAAAGCAAACACGAACAATTCGCAATTGAATTGTGATATTCAAATGCCCTGCACATGGGTTGCGTGCGAAGTGGCCGGTGGTGTACCCAAACGACGAGCAAAAAAAAGCCCAGTTTTGCAACCGGGCTTTAAAAGGATCCTGAAACGGGGGTTTCGGAGGATCCAAGGAGACAACTGGAGATCCCTGATTTCTCAGGGAACTGTCCGCATTATGCGGGTAATCCCTTGTGGACGTCTAGAGAGATTTCTCCAGACATCATTCATGCATTAACGCTTGCGCGGAGCAGCCGTCTTGGCAGCGTCGGCAGCCGAGGTGGCTACGGCGTTGAAGTTGGCTTCGGCAGCGTCGGTGGCTTGCTTGACGGCCTTTTGAACCGATTCGAAAGCATTGTTGGCCGCAGAGACGGCGCTCTTCATCACGGCCACGGCGGTTTCGGTACCGGCGGGGGCGTTCTTGGTAGCGGTGTCGACCATGCTGGCGATGTTCTTTTGGGCTTCGGAAGTCTTGGCTTCCACGGCCTTGGTGAACTCACTGCCGGTGCCCGATGCAATGTCGTACAGGTGACGGCTATACGAAGCAGTCTTTTCAGCCAGGGGCTGGAGGATGCCGGCTTGCAGGGCCATCAGTTCCTGGACGTCCTTGACGCTCAGAACGGCTTGGGTGTGGCTGGCGGCTTCGGTCAGTGCGGCGCGCGACGCGGTCACATTGAGTTCAACCAGTTTTTCCACGCCTTCGAAAGCCTTGCTGGTCAGGCCGAAAAGGGTTTCGATGTTGGCTTTGTGGGCGGCCAGGATTTGTTCGGTAGTCAGCGACATGTCATATCTCCTAAAAATGGTCCCTGGTGAATCCCAGGGGGTTACAGACATCTGCGCTGATCATTAACCGAGTGGCTATGTTGCAGTGCAGCATGCAACGAATTCTACGCTGTTACAGATCAATTGCAAGTGGAATTGTTGCAATGCAGCATTTTAGAGGGATGCCTTTACAAATTGTTGCCTGGATCCTGCTGAATGTGGGGCGTCGAAAGCGGCAACGGCATCCTGACGGTG
>JAUYGP010000109.1 GCA_030690515.1 Giesbergeria sp. | reverse complement strand
AACCGGGTTGGCACCTGACAGCATTTCGGCGGTGATACAGGCATCGGCCAGCGATTGGCCAGAATCGGGCTGCACCTCGAAGGCCAGATCCACCGTACGCCCCAACAACACAGCCCCTCTGGAGGGCCCCAAGGCCAAAGCCGCAGCCGCTCCTGCAGAGGAGCCCAGTGCTAGCGCAAAGAATGCGTTACGAAAATTCACATGTTTTCTCGAAATATGCGCCGGATTCTTGCACAAAACCTATCGACTAAGCCACGGCCATAATCACGCTATGAAAATCCAATTTCCTGTGGTAGGTGTGGTGGGTGCTGGTGCTATGGGCCGTGGCATTGCACAAATGATGGCCCAGGCAGGCAGCCAAGTGCGTCTGCTGGATGCCCAACCCGGCATGGCGCAAAGCGCGCACGAGGCCATTTTGGAACAGTGGCACAAGCAAGTGGCCAAAAACCGGATGGATGCTGACCAGTGCGACGCCTGCACCGCGCGCCTGCAGACGGCCCATGCACTGACCGATCTTGCGGACTGCGACCTGGTAGTGGAAGCCATTGTGGAGCGGCTCGATGCCAAGCAGGCGCTACTGCGCGAACTGGAAGCCGTGCTACGCCCGGAGGCGGCGCTCGCCAGCAACACCTCGTCACTGTCCGTCACAGCCATCGCCGCGGCGCTGCAAAACCCGCAGCGCATGGCGGGGCTGCACTTCTTCAACCCCGTTCCTGTGATGAAACTGGTGGAAGTGGTGGCAGGCCTCAAAACCGACCCGGCCCTGTGCACTGCCCTGGCCGCGCAGGTGCGCCAGATGGGCCACACCGCCGTGCAAGCCCAGGACAGCCCGGGCTTCATCGTCAACCATGCGGGCCGGGGCTACACCACCGAGGCGCTGCGCATCGTGGACGAGGGCGTAGCCGATGTCGCCACCGTGGACCGCATTCTGCGCGACCAGGTGGGCTTCAAGCTCGGGCCGTTCGAGTTGATGGATTTGACAGGGCTGGACGTATCGCACCCGGTGATGGAATCGATCTACCACCAGTACCATGAGGAGCCGCGCTACCGCCCCAGCGTCATCACCGCCCAGCGCCTGGCCGGT
>JAUYGP010000234.1 GCA_030690515.1 Giesbergeria sp. | reverse complement strand
GTGACGGAGCTGGCCGCGGCAATGGTGTGCAGGGTGGCCAGCACCAGGTGGCCGGTCAGGCTGGCCTGGATGGCGATCTGCGCGGTCTCGAAGTCGCGGATCTCGCCGATCATGATCACATCCGGGTCCTGGCGCAGGATGGCGCGCAAGGCCTTGGCAAAAGTGAGGTCGATCTTGCTGTTGACCTGGGTCTGGCCCACGCCGGACAGCTCGTATTCGATCGGGTCTTCCACCGTCATGATGTTGTTGCGCGTGGCGTCCAGGCGCGAGAGTGCGGCGTACAGCGTGGTCGTCATGCCCGAGCCCGTGGGGCCGGTGACGAGCACGATGCCGTGCGGCTGCGCGATCAGGCCGGTGAAGCGCCGCAGGGTCTCTCCCTGCATGCCCACGGCTTCCAGGCTGAGCTTGCTTTCGCTCTTGTCCAGCAGGCGCAGCACTGCGCGTTCGCCGTGCGCGCTGGGCAGGGTGGAGACGCGCACATCAATCGCCCGGGTACCCAGGCGCAGGCTGATGCGGCCATCCTGCGGCAGGCGCTTTTCGGAAATATCGAGGTCCGCCATGATCTTCAGGCGGCTGATCAATGCCGCGTGCAGCGCACGGTTGGGCTGCACCACTTCGCGCAGCGTGCCATCGACACGGAAGCGTACGCTCGAATGCCGCTCGTAGGGTTCGATGTGGATGTCGCTGGCGCCATCGCGCGCGGCCTGCGTGAGCAGGGCGTTGAGCATGCGGATGATGGGCGCGTCGTCAGCGGCTTCCAGCAGGTCTTCCACGGCGGGAAGCTCCTGCATCATGCGCGAGAGGTCGGCGTCAGACTCGACCTCGCTCACTACCGTGGCCGCGCTCGATTCGCCCTGGGCATAGGCCGCGCTGATGCGCTGCGCCAGGGTGTGCGCATCGAGCGGCTGCAACTGCCGCACGGCGTGTTTGCGCAGCACCTCGCTGATCGCGGCCGCGTCGGGCGCGGGGCCATGCCAGAGCACGAGCTGCTGGCCATCGTCCTCCAGCAGCAGCTGGGCGCCGCGGGCGAAGGCGTAGGGCAGGGGGTGGCGCATCGGCAGGGTCTCAGTTGGCGTTGGCGGGGAAGATTTGCGGATCGGGCGCCGCGGGGCGCAGCGGCGGCAGCACGGGCGCACCCGAGACGGAACGCATGACGGTGCTGGGGGCGGGCTGCACCGCCTGCTGCAGTGCGCGGATGGATTCGTAGCGATCGAGCATTAGCGCATCGCTGGTGGCCGCATCGCGCACCACCACGGGGCGCAGGAACACCATCAGGTTGGTCTTCTTGCGCGAGCGGTTTTCGCTGCGGAACAGGGCGCCCAGCAGCGGGATATCGCCCATCACAGGCACCTTGTCCTCGGCCTGCGAATAGCTGTCTTCCAGCAGGCCGCCCAGCACGATGATGCTGCCGTCTTCGACCAACACGTTGGACTCGATGGCGCGCTTGCTGGTGGTGGGGCCGTTGGCATCCTTGAGGGTGTTGCCGTCGATCTTGGAGACCTCCTGGTAGATGGCCATCTTGACCGTGCCGTTCTCGTTGATCTGCGGGCGCACCCGCAGCATCAGGCCCACGTCCTTGCGCTCGACCGTGGTGAAGGGGTTGACGGTGCTGCTGCCCGTGCTATTGGCATAGGAGCCGGTGACGAAGGGCACGTTGTTGCCAATGACGATGCGTGCCTCCTCGTTGTCCAGCGTCATCAGGTTGGGGGTGGAGAGCACGTTGGCGTCGCCACTGTTTTGTAGGAAGTTGGCCAGCGCCCCCAGGTAGTACTGCCCATTAATGCGGGGCGCCAGGGCCAGGTTCAGGCCGCCGCTCAGGGAGGCCACGCCCGTTCCGATGGCCGTGGCGCTGCCCGAGGCCAGGGCGGTGGTCAGGCCCAGGATGTTGGCGCCTGCGGCGCCCGAATTGGTACCGATGACGCCCACGGTGCCGTCGCCCTGCTTACCCAGCACCCCCTGCCACTGGATGCCGAACTCAGCCAGCTTGTTGGTGTTGACCTCGACAATCAGGCTTTCGACCAGCACCTGCGCGCGGCGGCCATCGAGCTTGTCGATGACATTGCGCAACTGGCGGTACTGCGGCTCGGGCGCCGTGATGATGAGTGAGTTGGTCGAGGGGTCGGCCTGGATCTGCCCGCCGGTAGAAGGCTGGTTGCTGCTGGTGTTGGCGGACGATGCCCCTGCGCCCAGGCCACTGCCTGCGGCCGCGCTGGAACTGCCGCCGCTGCTGCCCATGGCGCTCAGACCGCCTGTGGGCGCGCTGCTGGCGGGTGCCACGCTGCTGCCTGCGCTGGCCTGTGCATTGCCCGTGCCGGCCGACATGGCAGCGCGCAGCGTGGCTGCGAGCTTGGTGGCGTCGGCGTTCTTCAGGTACACCACGTGGATGTTGCCGCTGGCGGCGCTGCTGCCGGGTGCGGGCGGCTGGTCCAGCTTATTCACCAGGACGCGTACTTGTGCTAACCGGGCTGGGTTGGCTGCGCGCAGGATGAGGGCGTTGCTGTGCGGCTCTGCCAGCAGTGTGGTCTTGAAGGAAGTGTCGGTCTGTCCCGGTGCTGCGGCGGCGCCGGGTGTGGCGCCCGCATCGATCAGGCGCGCCACCAGCGGCGCCAGGTCGGTGGCAATGGCGTGCTTGAGCGGGATGATCTCCACATCGCTGGCATTGGAGACATCCATGGCTGCGATGATTTTGCCCAGTCGCTGCAGGTTGTCGGCATAGTCGGTAATGACCAGCGCATTCGTTCCTGGATTGGCGTTGATGGTGTTGTTCGGGCTGATGAGCGGGCGCAGCACCGGCACCAGGTTGCTGGCGTTTTCGTAGTTGAGCCGGAAAATCTGCGTGACGATCTGCCCGCCCGCAGGGCCTGCGCTGCCCGCCTTGGCCACGCTCACACTGCCACCCTGCAGCTTGGCGTCGGCCTCAGGCACGACCTTGTACAGCCCGGCCGCCTCGACCACCGTAAAGCCTTGCAGGCGCAGCGCTGCCAAAAATTGCTGGAAGGCGGCAGCCGGGAGCACGGCGCGTTCGGTCACCAGGTTGATCTGTCCGCGCACGCGTGGGTCCACCACCACGTTGCGCCCGGTGATGGTGGCCATGGTGCGGGCCACGGCCTCAATCTCGGCATTGGCAAAGTTCAGCGTCACGGGTTCGCCGGGGCGCACACTGGAGGTACTGGTGTCCAGCGCAATTTGTGCATGAATTGTGCCGCTGGCGCTTGCCAGTAAAGCGCTTGCAGCTATTGTTGTAATAGCAAAATGCAGGCGGTGCTTGGTCAGGGAGGTCATACGATTTCCAGGGTTAACCCAGCGAAATGAGGGAGCGTGCGCCACTGCGCCGCCCAATGATGTTGAGCAGGTTGGACAGTGCGCCTTCGCGTTCGGGCGCGGCGCTGGCCTCGCCCGTAAAGCGCAGGCGCTGGCCGACCCATTGCCCGCTGCCCGAGAGCTGCAAGGCCCCCTGCAAGGTCTGCAGGCCCAGCGTGGGCGCCGCACCGCCTTGCAGCGTGAGGCGGTAGCTGCCCATGGGGCGCAGCGTGGACAGGCGGGACGACATAGACAGCGCGTCGAGTTGTGCCTGCCCCTCCAGCACCATCCGCCCGGCGGCCCAGTCCACTTGCAGGCCCCGGGTTTCCAGCGCGAGCTGGCCCTGGGGTTGCAGTGTGTTCCAGGGCGTGCCCAGGCCGGCCAGCATGGCCGCAGGCCAATGGCTCTGGCCATCGGTCACGCTGATGTGGGCACCGTTCCAGCGGGCTTGGACCTGTACTTGCAGCGGCACCGGGGTGCAGCAGGCAGCGTCGATGTGTGCACGCAACCCGCCCCAGGTAGGGCGCAGGCGCCAGCTGATCCGGCCGGGCAGTGCGGCCTGGTCCTGGCTGGCGTGGCCGCCGGTCAGCACCAGGTGGCCCGAACCCGTCCAGACGGTGCCCCGCGCCCCGGCCACCAACACGCGCTGGCCGCTGGTCTGGGCAATGCCGTCGGTAAGCCACTGCGCTGGCGCAAACACCACCAGCGTGGGCAGTGCGCCCACCAAAATGCCCCCCAGCGCCCACGCCCAGGGCGAGCGCGTTGCGCTACCAGTGGAGCGCGCGGGGCGGCGGGTAGGGTGGGGCATTACGGAAGGCAAGGGATGGCGGTGGGACAAGATTCAGCGCGGCGGCAAGGCCAGCACGATACTGCCATCCCAGCGCACGGCGGGTGTGCCGGCGCTGGCTGTTGCAGCGGCGCGCGATTCTGGTGCCGGGCTGCGCACCAGGCGTACTTCCTGGGGAACCGCGCGGGCATTGCCGCGTGCCTGGGCCAACCAGCTCGCCAGTGCGTCGGCCGGTGTGCCTTTGAGCGTGAGGGTGGCCCGGTCGCCACTGAGTACTAAACGGGCACTGGCGCCCAAGGTGGCAGAGACCGAGGCCTGCAGCGCGCGCTGTGCGTCGTCGGCGTTGGCGCGAGGTTGGGCCTGTAGTTGCAAGGCCTCGGCCTGCAAGGCCTGCATTTGCTGGAGTTGGGCATCCAGGCTGGCATGGCGGGCCGGAGCGCTGCGCAAGGTGTGCAGCGCGGGGGCCAGTGCCAGCCACCACAGCAGCGCCACGGCTACCACGGCGCTGGCGGCCAGCAGCAGGCTTTGTTCGCGCGGGGCCAGGGCCTGCCAGCGGGCATGCAGGGCGCTGGCGGATGAGGAGGATGGGGTCATGCTGCGGCTCATGGCGTGGTGTCGGGGCGTACCAGCAGGTTGTCGCCGTCGGCGCGCAGGCTGTAGCCGCTGGCGCGTGCGGTGTTTGCGGCGTCGGTCAGCTCTTGTGGTGCGAGTGTGGTGCCGCGCAGGCGCAGTTCACCGGCGCTGTAGTCAATGGCTGTGGGCTGCTGTGCGGGGGGCAATGCCAGTGCCGCGGCGGACAGCAGAGGTTCCAGGTCACGGGCCGAGGTGCTGCCAGCTGCCTGGCGCAGCAGGGCCAGCTCGCGCTCCATTTGTACCGGGGCATCGACCACGACCTTGACCTGCGGGAAGGTCTGCGTCAGCGCATTGCGCACGCCTGCCTGCTTGGTAGCTAGTGATTTTTGTTCTTGCCAGGCCCAGGCATTGAGGCCCGCCAGGTGCGCCACGGCCAACAGCGCGGCGCCCCAGCGTGCGGCGCGCCATTGTGGTGCCCGCAGCAGGGCGCTTGCCAAGCCGCCCGCCTTGCGCAGTGCGCGTGTGCGGCCGCTGTTGGCCAGGTCGAACTGGGCCAGGTCCCAGGGGGTGCGCGCAGCGCGCAAGGCGTTGTCGCTGTCGGTATACAGCTGCACCGGGCGGCCCAGCATCTGCTCGGCCAGTGTGGCCACGGCGGGGGCAGCCTGCACGGGCGGTGGTTCTTGCGTGGTATCTGTGCCGACCAGGGCCAATGCAGCGCTGGAGAGCGGCAGCACGGCCACGCCCAGGGCCGTGCCGTGGCCTGTCAGGGCCAGCCAGGCGTCCTCGGGGGTGCCCATTGCATAGAGCTCGCACTGGCCGCTGGCGGTGGGGCCGGGGGTGAACTCGGGCACGACACGCGCAACGGGGCGACCTGCGGCCTCCAGGTCTTGCAGCGCGCTGCGCAGCCAGGCGCGGTCGCAAATGGCGACCCAGGCGGGCGCACCGGGCTTGGCGCCGGGCTCCAGGGCAAAGTGCAGTTGCGCGGGGTCATCGAGCAGGCGTTCTTCCAGCAGGCCGTCGAGCACAGCGCGCAGACGCGGGGATTGCAGGCCAATGCCGGGCGGCAGGGACACGCGCTGCCAGGACAGCGCCTGCGCGGGCACCATGGCCACGATCTCGCTGGCCCGACCCATGGTGGGCAGCAGGCTGGCGCGCGCACTGGCGTGGCGGCTGGCGCTGTGGCCGTCAGGACTCAGCGTGTAGCGGTATTCGGTGGCGGTGCCGGAGCGCGCCAGGGGCAGGGTAAGGATCAGGGTGCTCATGGGCGGTTTTCGCGGGCCATTGTAGGGTTCGCGCGCAGGGCTGCGCCGCGTTCGCGCCAGACGGTGGTTGCTTCCATACCCCGGCGGCGCACCACGGAGCGTTCCTGCACCGTCACGTCGTCCAGGCGCAAGCGGCCATGCACCTCGAAATACGAAGACGACACCGCATGGTCGTTGCTGTTGGCCTGGGTGACCTGCCCCAGCAGGGCGTTCACATCTTCCAGCGTTTTGAAGTGCTTCGTCTCGCGCACGGCCACGATCTTATTGGCGCCCGCCATGTCCAGTCCCTCGATGCTGGCAAGCAGCACCTCGACCCCGGCGGTGTTTAGGTTCACCTTTTTGCGCTCGGGCAGTAGCGTGGCATGGGGGGCCAGCACGGCCACGGTGGCGGGCGAGACGCCCAGCCAGGTCAACTGGCCCAGGGTTTGCGGCATCAGGGGGGCCTGGCTGCCGCCTTCGGCGGGTGCCTGGGCTGCGCGCAGCCCTTGCACCAGGGTGGCCAGCTCGGACGCGGGCAGGCCCAGCTGGTTGAACAGGCGACCAAACTGGGCCAGTGCCGATTCATTCACCGTGCCGCCCTGGACCAGGTTGGTCAGGTTCAGGCGCGATTGCAGGTCGATGATCTGGCCGGACAGAAAAGCGTCCTGGGTGTCGGTGCTGGCATCGGCCTGTTGGGATACGTTGCGGTCGGCCGCCAGAAAAGTGGACAGGCGGGCTTCTTCCAGGGGCACGGCCCAGGGTTCGGCGAGGTGGTCGGGGCTCTCTGCGCCGAGGCGACCATCCTCGATGAGGATCAGGCGCGACCAGTCGAGCGCGCCCAGCAGGATCCAGGCTGATTGCACGCGCGCGCGCTCGGCGGTCTCCACCTCGATGGAGCGCCACTGCTGCCACAGGGCGGCGGCGGCAAAGGTGGCGACCAGCGTCACGGTCAGCATGGCGGCCAGCAGGGCCGCGCCGCGTTGTCGGGTGCTCATGTCTTGCCGCCTCCCTTGAGGGGGCTGACCCAGTCGCGCGTGATCTGCCCGGCCAGACCCTGGCCCGGGGGCAGATCAAGCTGCAGACGGATGCCGTCGGGAATCAGCACACTGGCCGTTGCAGCATCGGCGGCCGGTGGGCCACTGCTGGACATGGGGTTGCTCCAGGCGTCGCCGCGGAAATAGAAAACTTTCCAGTCCGCCAGCGGCAGCAAAGCGATTTCGGCGCGCCGGTCGGCATCGCTTGGATTGCGTGCCCACTGGGCGGCCTGTTGCCAGGCCTGCTCCCAGGCGCTGCGCGTGCGCAGCGGCGGCGACTGCCAGCGCAACCATTGGCTGGTGCCGCCCGCGTCGCGGCGGGCCCAGGCCACCACGAGGGCGCCCTCGTCGGGCATGGCGGCGCTGCGCCGGGTGATGCGCAGCACCTGGCCGTCCCAGTCGAGCGGCGTGGTGTGCGGCAAGGGCAGCAGCGCGTCCAGGTCGGTGCCCCACTGCATCAGTGCGGTTTGCAACACCAGCAACTGGTCACTGCGCTGGCGGGTTTGTTCTTGTGCGCGCACCATGCCATCA
>JAUYGP010000084.1 GCA_030690515.1 Giesbergeria sp. | reverse complement strand
CCGCGCCCCACGCTGGCCAGCCTAGACCAGTTGCGTCGGGTGGTCTATATCAGCAGCTTTTCCAAGACCATCTCGCCCAACATCCGTGTGGGCTATCTGGCTGCCCACCCCGAGTTGCTGGAAGAACTGGCGCGGCTGAAGATGATTTCCGGGCTGACCTCGTCGGAATTTACCGAGCGCCTGGCCTATGGTGCCTTGCTCGATGGCCGTTGGCGCAAACATACCAAAAGCCTGCGTGAGCGCCTGGCTGTGGCCCAGCAGCAGATGGCGACGCGACTGCTGGACTTGGGCTTCGAGCTGTTTGTCGAACCCAAGGCGGGCATGCTGCTATGGGCTCGCCATCCCGCGATCGAGAATGCCAGTGAACTGGCCTACAAGGCGGCTGAGCAAGACATCCTTCTGGGGCCAGGCCATCTGTTCAATGTAGACCTGCAGCCCAGTCCCTGGCTGCGTTTCAACGTGGCGCACTGTCAGGATGAGACGGTTTTTGTATTTTTACAGCACCACCTGGGCGGCTAAAATCACCGGTTCGCCTGCTTTTGCAGCGCAGGCACGCCCCAGCACTCCACTGTCGAGAAGAAAGCCATGAATCCCAGTTTCTCCGTTGCCGACATCCGTAAGACCTTTCTGGATTTTTTTGCCTCCAAGGGCCACACCGTCGTGGCGTCCAGCTCGCTGGTGCCTGGCAACGACCCGACGTTGATGTTCACCAACTCGGGCATGGTGCAGTTCAAGGACGTGTTCCTGGGCACCGACAAGCGGCCCTACAGCCGTGCGGTGTCGGTGCAGGCTTGCCTGCGCGCTGGTGGCAAACACAACGACCTGGAGAACGTGGGTTACACCGCCCGGCACCACACATTTTTTGAAATGCTGGGTAACTGGTCGTTTGGCGACTACTTCAAGCGCGAGTCGCTGCACTGGGCGTGGGAGCTGCTGACCACCGTGTACAAGCTGCCACCCGAGCGCCTGCTGGCCACCGTGTACCTGGAGGACGATGAGGCCTACGACATCTGGACCAAAGAAATTGGCCTGCCGCCAGAGCGCGTGATCCGCATTGGCGACAACAAGGGCGGGCGCTACAAGAGCGACAACTTCTGGATGATGGCCGACACCGGCCCGTGTGGCCCGTGCAGCGAAATCTTCTACGACCACGGCGACCACATCCCTGGCGGCCCCCCCGGCAGCCCCGATGAAGACGGCGATCGCTTCATCGAGATCTGGAACAACGTGTTCATGCAGTTCGACATGAAGGAAGACGGCAGTGTCACGCCATTGCCTGCGCCCTGCGTGGACACCGGCATGGGCCTGGAGCGGCTGGCGGCCATCTTGCAGCATGTGCATAGCAACTACGAGATCGATATTTTTGACGCGCTCATCCAAGCCGCATCGCGCGAGACGGGCGAGAAGGACCTGAACCACAAGAGCCTGCGCGTGATTGCAGACCATATCCGTGCCACCGCGTTTTTGGTCAGCGACGGCGTGATCCCCGGCAGCGAAGGGCGCGGCTATGTGCAGCGCCGCATCGTGCGCCGTGCCATTCGCCACGGCTACAAGCTGGGCTGCAAGACACCGTTCTTCCACAAGCTGGTGGCCGACCTGGTGCGTTTGATGGGCGATGCCTACCCGGCTTTGCGTGCGCAAGAGCAGCGCATCACCGAGGTGCTCAAGACCGAAGAAGAGCGCTTCTTTGAAACGCTGGCCAATGGCATGGAGATTCTGGACGCGGCGCTGGGCGAAGGTGCCAAGTTGCTGCCCGGTGAAGTGGCCTTCAAGTTGCACGACACCTATGGTTTCCCGCTGGATCTGACCAACGACGTTTGCCGTGAGAACTGCATTGAGGTGGACGAGGCCGGCTTCAAGGTTGCCATGGAAAAGCAAAAGTCCCAGGCCCGCGCGGCGGGCAAGTTCAAGATGGACAAGGCGCTGGAGTACACCGGCGATGTCAACCGTTTCACCGGTTATGAGAACCTGGCCGATGCTGCAAAAATCGTAGCTATCTACGTAGACGGGACAAGCGCTGCAGCCATAAAGTCGGGTCAAAACGGCGTGGTGGTGCTCGATACGACGCCTTTCTACGCTGAAAGCGGCGGCCAGGTGGGTGACGAGGGCGTCATCACCAGTGGATCGGCCCGTTTTGCGGTGGGCGACACGCAGAAGATCAAAGCCGACGTGTTTGGTCACCACGGCACGCTCGAAGAGGGCACGCTCAATGTGGGCGACACGGTGCAGGCCCAGGTCAACACGGCGGTGCGTGCCGCCACCGTGCGCAACCACTCGGTCACGCACCTCATGCACAAGGCCCTGCGTGAGGTGCTGGGGAGCCATGTGCAGCAAAAGGGTAGCCTGGTCAACGCCGACCGCACGCGCTTTGACTTTACGCACAACGGCGCTGTGACCCCTGCAGAGATCCGTGAGATCGAGCGCCGCGTGAACGAAGAAGTGTTGGCCAACCAGCCTACGCAGGCGCGGGTGATGGACATTGAATCCGCCCAGAAGACCGGCGCCATGATGCTGTTTGGCGAAAAATATGGCGAAACGGTGCGTGTGCTCGACATCGGCACCAGCCGCGAACTGTGCGGCGGCACGCACGTGCAGCGCACCGGCGACATTGGTCTTTTCAAGGTGGTGGGCGAGGGCGGCGTGGCCGCGGGTGTGCGCCGTATCGAGGCCGTGACCGGCGCCAATGCGCTGGCCTATCTGCAAAACCTGGAAAACACGGTGAACCAGGCGGCTGGCGTGCTCAAGTCGCCCGTGGCCGAACTCACAAACCGCATCAGCCAGGCGCTGGAGCATGCGCGTGCGCTGGAGAAGGAAGTGGCCGCCCTCAAAGGCAAGCTGGCCTCCAGCCAGGGCGATGAGTTGCTCAGCCAGGCGGTCGATGTCCAAGGTATCAAGGTGCTGGCCGCGGCCCTGCCCGGTGCCGATGCCAAGACCTTGCGCGACACCATGGACAAGCTCAAGGACAAGCTCAAGACGGCCGCCATCGTGCTTGCCGCAGTGGACGGCGACAAGGTGCAGATCGCTGCCGGAGTGACCGCCGATAGCGTGGGCCGCATCAAGGCCGGTGAACTGGTCAACTTTGTGGCCCAGCAGGTGGGCGGCAAGGGCGGCGGCAAGCCCGACATGGCCATGGCCGGGGGTACCCAGGCAGCGGGCCTGCCTGCAGCGCTGGCCTCGGTGCGCGGGTGGGTTGCTGAACGGCTGTAAAAGAATTTTTGGTCTTTTTGGCCTCTAGCGCAATACCAGAAAGCGCAAGCAGCTATTCTATTGATAGCTTTTCGGGCGGCCCGGAGCGTTGCCCTCCTAGGGCGCGAACTGAAACTGGTTGCGGCCCGCGGCTTTGGCGCGGTAGAGCGCGGCGTCGGCGCGGGCCATGAGCTCGGCCGGCGTTGTCGGCGGTTCGGCCGGGACGTAAAAGACGATGCCGATGCTGGTCGTGATATGGAGCGGCTGCCCGCCCACCAAAAACAGCGGGCGGGCGACCTGGACGACAATTTTCTGCGCGACGTCAGCGGCCACGCCCGGTTCCGTCACGTTTTCCAGAACGGCAACGAACTCGTCCCCTGCGAGGCGGGCCACCATGTCGGTGCCGCGCACGCTGGCCTGTAAACGGCGGGCAAACTCCTCCAGTACTTCGTCGCCCGCTGCGTGGCCCAGGGTGTCATTGATTTTCTTGAAATGGTCGATGTCCAGGTACAGCAAGGCCAACGCATTGCCGCTGCGCCGGGCCCGCCCCAGTATTTGCTGCAGGCTTTCGCTGAACGCAAGGCGGTTGGCAAGTTGGGTGAGCGGGTCCACCCGGGCAAGCAGTGCCAGTTTGCGCTCTACTGTTTTGAGCTCGGTGATGTTGATGCTGAGGGTGAAAACACCGCGCGTGACGCCTTCGCCATCGACATCGGGCACATAGATGTTGTGCACATCGCGCATCTCGCCATGGATCGGTCTTTGCACGTCGAATTCGACGCGCTCGCCTGCCAGTGCTCGTTTGAGCTGCACCTCTGCAATGGGGTACACCGTCTCGCCCACCACCTCGCGCATGGTGCGGCCTAACAGGGCGTCGGGCTCGATGCCCCACCATTCGCGCACGGCTGAATTGACAAAGGTGAACCGCTCCTGGGTATCCATGTGAGACACCAGTGCGGGCAGGTTGTCCGTCACGCCGCGCAGCTTGGCTTCGCTCAAGGCCAAGGCGCGTTCGGCGGCCTTGCGTTCAGAAATATCGCGCAGAAAGGCGTGCGCCACAAAATGGTCGCCCATGTCCATCGCCGACAGCGAGACTTCGACCGGGATGCGTTGGCCCGAGCGGTGCAGGGCTTCGACTTCCAGGCGCTTGCCCACCATGGGCCCGGTACCGTACTGCGTGAACTGCAGCATGCCGCTGTCGTGCGCCGCCCGCATCGCCTCTGGAATGATGAGGGGCGCCAGCGGCTGGCCCAGCACCTCGTCGCGGGTGTAGCCAAAGACCAGCTCTGCCTGGCGGTTCCATGCGGTCACGCAGCCTGTGCGGTCGAGCGCGATGAAAGCGTCTCCGGCGTGGCGCAAAACCTCGCGCAAATAGGTTTCATTGGCGGACAGGCGTTTTTGCGCCTCGTGGCGCTCGACCATCAACTGGTCGAAGGTGCGCGCAAGATCGCCCAGTTCGTCCTGGTTGTACTGCGTGGTCAGCGGCACATAGTTTTCTGCCGCATGATTGGCCTGCATGTGCAGGCGCAAACGGTCTAATGGGGCGAGTTCGCGGCGCAGCAGGTACAAACTCAGCCCGCCCACCAGCAGTGACAGTGCGATGGCACCAAGCCATGTGAAGTGCTCAACACGCTCGAGTGCGGCCACCGCTTCTGCGCGTGGGTAGTGGGTGCCGATGATCCAGTTGGTCTGGCGCGTCTGCTTGAAAGCGTAGAGCACGGACACCCCCAGCCGACTGACGGCCTCGGCGGTGCCTTCGAATCCGGCCACGGCACGCGTGGTGGCCTCGTTGTGTCCTCCCTCGGCGTCAAAGTGTTTGAGGATGCGCGACTTGCGTGGGCTGTCGATGACGATGCCGTGCGTGTTGGTAATGAAGACGTAGCCGGTCTTGCCGAACTTGAGATCCGCCAACTCGCCCAGAAAGTTGGGTTGATCGAGGCTGATGGGCGCATTGACGACGTACACCAGATGGCCCTGCGCGTCGTACACGGGTTCAGTCATTACGACTTGTGGCATGCCGCGTACACGATTGCGGATGGGCTGAGAAATGACACCCTGTCCGGTGGCCAGCGTCTCGATGAAGTAGGTGCGATCAGAAACGTTCAACTGCCCAATGGGGCCTGGATCGCGGAAACTGGCAACCGCCACGCCCTCGCGATTGAAAACGGCGACGTTCTCGAAAAACTCCAGGAGTGCGGGTTGGCCCCGCAAAAATGGCTGGAGTTGCGCCGTGCCGCGCAATTGCAAGTTTGCAAGCGAATTGGCAAACGTTTTTAGCAGAGCCCGGCGGGTGGCAAATTTCTGGTCAATCGCATCGGCAATCGCTACCGTGCGCTGCATCTGATCGCGGGCAATGTCTTCCAGCGCCGAGGTGCGTACGTAATAAAACGCAGCTCCCACCACCCCCAGCGTGCTGATCAGGGCAATCAGCACCACGCTGATGGTCAAGCGGTTGCGAAGGCTGAGCGTTGTGATGCGCAGGTGGTGTCGCATCGGTAAACATCGCGTGAGGTTTGACGGGCAGCAGCAGCGAGGCGCCTAGAAAAGCTCGACGTCGTCGTTGCTGACCTTGGATTGGAAATGCCCCTCGGCCACCAGATCGTCGTAGTAGCGCACCTGGTTGCGACCGTTTTCCTTGGCGAAATACAGGGCCTGGTCGGCCTGGCCCAGGATTTCCACGGGGGCACCCTTGTCGGTGGAGACAAAACCCACGCTGACGGTGACCTGCCCCACCTGCGGAAAATAATAGTCTTCCACGTTCTTGCGGAAGCGGTTGAACACCTTGTGCGCTGTGGACAGGCTGGTCGAGCGCAGCAGCACGACGAATTCCTCGCCGCCAAAGCGGAAGATGCGGTCATGGCTGCGAAATGAGGACC
>JAUYGP010000077.1 GCA_030690515.1 Giesbergeria sp. | reverse complement strand
CGTCCTCCTGGATAACGAAGGTCTTGTCGTGCGAGCCGTATTCTTCGGCCAGCTGTGCCATCAGGCCCACGATGGGCACAGTGCCCATGGTGCGTGGGTCGAAGTTGCCATGCCACTTGCAGAAGTTGATCATCTCCTGGTAGATGCGGGCAAAGGTCGACTCGGGCATCACAGCCTTGACGTCCTTGAGGCGGCCATCGGCGCCCCACATCTTGCCGCCATTGCGGATCATGGCCGGCATGGAGGCGTCCACGATGATGTCGTTGGGTGAATGGAAGTTGGTGATGCCCTTGACCGAGTCGACCATGGCCAGCTCGGGGCGGCCTTCGTGGCAGGCGTGCAGATCCCTGAGCACCTCTTCGCGCGTCGATTGCGGCAGCGCTTCAACCTTCTCGTACAGGTTTGCCATGCCGTTGTTGACGTTGACACCCAACTCTTCGAACAGCTTGCCGTGCTTGGCAAAGGCGTCCTTATAGAAGATCTTCACGCAGTGGCCGAACACGATAGGGTGCGAGACCTTCATCATCGTGGCCTTGACGTGCAGCGAGAACATCATGCCCGTCTTGTAGGCATCTTCAATCTCTTTTTCATAGAACTCGACCAGCGCCTTTTTGCTCATGAACATGCTGTCGATGATCTCGCCAGCTTTGAGCGCCACCTTGGGCTTGAGCACGATGGTCTGGCCGCTTTTGGTCGTCAACTCCATCTTTACGTCGAGCGGAGTGTCCAACGTCAACGATTTTTCACCGTGGTAGAAGTCACCGCTGTGCATGTGTGAGACATGCGAGCGCGAGGCTTGGCTCCACTCGGCCATCGAATGCGGATTTTTGCGTGCGTATTCCTTGACCGCACGAGGCGCGCGGCGGTCTGAGTTGCCCTCGCGCAGCACCGGGTTCACGGCACTGCCGATGCATTTTGCATAGCGCGCATGCACCTCTTTTTCTTCGTCGGTCTTGGCGTCTTCAGGGTAGTCAGGAATGGCATAGCCCTTGCTCTGCAGCTCTTTGATGCAGGCAATCAGCTGACCGACCGACGCGCTGATGTTGGGCAGCTTGATGATGTTGGCATCGGCCTGCAGGGTCTTCTGGCCCAGCTCGGCCAGGGTGTTGGGCACTTTTTGGGCATCCGTCAGGCGCTCAGGAAAAGAAGCCAAAACGCGGGCTGCCACCGAAATATCGGTTTCCTCCACATAGATACCCGCTGGCGCGGTGAAGCTGCGCACGATGGGCAGGAACGAAGCCGTGGCCAGGCGAGGCGCTTCGTCGGTCAAGGTATAGAGGATGGTGGGTTGCTGGGTGCTCATCTTTTCTTTCCGTGAACAAAAACAGGGGTCGTACAGCCGGGCAGCCGCCCGGCGCACGTCGCTTTGTCAGACGCCACAGGATTTTGCTTGAGACAACACCACGATGTTGGCGATTTTGCAATCAAATTCCACAATACGAAACTTTACGCCGATGAATTGGTATTTTTTTGAAGTCTTCTATAAGACTTACAGGTTTTCATGCCCTCGCACCATCGGCATAGGGGGTGAGTCATTGTGACTCACGCCCCTGCCACACCACCCGGCATGCGGGTCCGCACCGGGCGGTTCGAGAAGTTGAGGTCATGAGAGCCTGGGCAAACCCAGCCGATCA
>JAUYGP010000067.1 GCA_030690515.1 Giesbergeria sp. | reverse complement strand
ATCGGTGTAGCCGCCGATGACGAATTCCTGGCGCTTGCCGCACTTGAGCTTGAGCCAGTCGGTGCTGCGGGCCGAACGGTAGACAGATGTCTTGCGTTTGGCGATCACGCCATCCAGCCCCATGCGACAGGCAGACCACAGCAGGTCGGTCGCAGAGCCGTCGAACGCGACGCTGAAGCGCACCGGGTCGGCATCGCGGGCCTTCAGCAGGCCGGCCAGCATGTCACGGCGCTGTTGCAATGGCACGGCCCGGAGGTCGTGTCCATCCACATACGGCAGATCAAACACGTGGAAAACCACTTCCGACGTTGTCCCGTTTTCGAAACACCGTTGCAGGGCACCGAAATCGGGCAATCCCTGCTCGCCGGGCATCACAATCTCGCCGTCGTACCAGCCGCTGGGCAATCGCATCTGCAGCAATGCCTGGTGCAGGGGCTTGAGCCGTGCGGTCCAGGCGAGGCCACTGCGCGTGAAGAGCTTCACTTTCTGCTTCGTCGGTGTGCCTTCAATGCGAGCCAGCATCCGATAACCATCGAACTTGATTTCGTACAGCCAGTCGGTCTGGTCTGTCGGGGGCTTGTCGGCCCGGGTCGCCAGCTGCGGCGAGAGACTGGAGGGCAGCTCACTCACCACGGCCTCCGGGGGCCAGACGGGACTGGCTTCAGCGGGCTGCGAGACCAAATCACTTGCCGGTGATGAATTCGCCGCGCTTGATGCGCCCGTCGGCATGCCAAGCGCGGCCACACTGTCTGTCGCTGCATCGACAATGCTGAATTCACTCTCCGGCCGGGCAAAGGCATCGCGTTCCTTCAGCAGCAACCATGCGGGCTTCCCGGTATCCTTGCCCTTCATGCGAACCAGCGCCCACCGGCCTGCCAGCTTGTGGCCAAGGAGTTCGAACTTGAGGCTCCCTTTGCGCAGACCCTCCCGCGCATCTCCCACGGGCAGCCAGACCCCCTTGTCCCACACGATGACACGGCCCGCGCCGTACTGGCCGCTCGGAATGGTGCCTTCGAAAGCGGCGTACGCCACGGGATGGTCTTCCACTTCGACGGCCATGCGCTTGACCGACGGGTCCAGGCTCGGTCCCTTGGGCACGGCCCAGCTTTTCATCACCCCATCAAGCTCCAGGCGAAAGTCGTAATGCAGCCGACTCGCCCAATGCTTTTGCACCACGAACTGCGCTGTGGCACCGTCATCCGCGGCCTGTCCATCAGGCTCGGGGGTGACGGCGAAGTTGCGTTTGGCCGTGTAGGGCTGCAGCAGGTCGCGCGAGGCACGCGCCCTGGAGCGCCGGAGGCCTGGCGTGGTGGTGGAAAGCGGACGCGAACGTGTGGCCATGTCCGCTCGGGGCAATCGGTGGGCCTGCCGCACAGGCTCCTATGCCGGCTGTCGCCTTGCCGCGACCTCGTCCAGACCATAGGCAGGCAGGGCCAGACACAAGGGCAGCAAATGGTGCACCGCCCGGTAGGCCAGCACGGCGGCCAGGATGTCGGTGGCGGGCAACCTGCCTTGCAGAGCGGCAACAAACACGGCCTCCAGCACGCCCAGGCCAGCCGGCACATGGGCGATGGCGCCGGCCACGGCGGCCAGCAACAACACACCCAGCGCACTGGGATAGTCGATTCGCCAACCGAGGAGGTTCCAGATGCTCAGCCCCATGAGCAACCAGCTGGCGCCGCCCAGGGCTCCCTGCAGCAGCGACATGCGCCAGTGCGGCAAGGTCACACGCTGCGCCCGCATCTGCAGCGTGGCGCCGCCCCAGAGCCCGCACATGGCGTGGTAGCCGATCGCCACCAGCAGAAACACCACACCCAGCGCCCGCAGGACGCCCACACCCGGCATCCATTCCACATCCACCCGCGGCGGCGCGACCATCAGCGTCACGCCTGCGACCCAGCACCAGCCCAGCCAGTTGGTGAGCACGCTGTACATGGCAATCTGCCCCACGGTACCAATGGACAGGCCCCGCCGGGTGTAGAGGCGCAAACGCAGACCCAGACCGCCAATCAGGGCGCCAAAGTTGAGGTTGAACGCAAAGCTGATGGCGGCGATGCCCCAGCTGCGCACGGGCCCGATCTTGTGACGCGTGAGGAACCGCCCGATCACGTCGAAGCTGGCGTAAACCGCATGGCTCGTCAATGCGAGCGCGGCGGAGAGCAGCAGCAGGCTGACGGGAAACGCCTTCAGTGTTCGCCAAACCACCGGCCAGTCCACCTCCTTGGCATAGTCCAGAAGCAGGAACACCACCGCCGCGGCCAGCACCCAGGGGGCCAGGCGTTTCACCCATTGCCAGGCGTGCTTCACAGCGGGTTTCATGGCGCCTCCACCTGCAGGGGAACGACCTGTGGCGCGCGCCACTGCGTCCAGCGCGCCCACGCCGGAAAGCGCCTCAGCACGTGGTAGACCACCGTGCTGCGAACAGTGATCCAGGCCGAACGGATGGGCCCGGGCCGAGGCACGTTCACTGTTCGGCACTTGTCCTGCATCAGCTGCTGGAGCTTCTGGTGGAGCTCGAGTGCGAAGCTCGCGTCCCGCACCATCACATTGGCTTCCAGGTTCAGACTCAGGCTGGTGGGGTCGAGGTTGCTGGAGCCGACGGTGGCCCATTCACCATCGATCACCGCCACCTTGGCGTGCAGCGGGCGTTCCACGAATTCGTGAATGTGCACACCCGACCGCAGCATGAGTTCGTACAGCAACATCGTGGCGCGCTGCACCCAGGGCATGTCTGGCTGACCCTGCAGAATCAGGTCGACCCGCACATCACGGCGTGCGGCCCGGCGCAGATCGCGCAGCGCCT
>JAUYGP010000065.1 GCA_030690515.1 Giesbergeria sp. | reverse complement strand
GGCCGTGGGATTCACCAAAGTTGGTGACGCAAAAAAGAGTTCCGAAGGTGTTGCCGCTCATGGCGCTCGATTATCCCCGAGCACTACGGCCCGACCGGCCCTGCAACAGGGCACTATTGTTTTAATAGCTTCATGCGCTTTACCATAAAGCGCTGGAGGCAAATTTCATTCATATTTTGAGAGCTGCCACCGAACCCTGACGGCGACCAGCGACAGGCCTGCCATCGATCAAGCGGGGCTGGCGCCCTCTTCCGGCCAGTCGCGGATGTAGGCCTTGAGCATCTTGTTCTCGAAATTCTGGCTGTCCACCACGGCCTTGGCGACGTCGTAGAAGCTGATCACGCCCATGAGCATGCGCCTGTCCATCACCGGCATGTAACGTGCATGGCGGTCGAGCATCATGCGGCGCACCTCGTCCATGTCGGTCTCGGTGGTACAGGTCAGGGGATGGTCGTCCATGGCAGCACGCACCTGCATTGTGCCCACACCACCTTTGTTCTTGACGATAGCCTGGATCACCTCGCGGAAGGTCAGCATGCCCACCAGGTCGCCGTGCTCCATCACCACGAGCGAGCCAATGTCTTTCTCTGCCATGGCATCGACTGCGCGCGCCAGTGGTTCGTCGGGGTGAACAGTGAAAAGGGTGCCGCCCTTGACGCGCAGGATGTCGCTGACTTTCATGGTGTAACTCCGAGTCGGCCCGGGGGGCTCAGTGCATGGGATGGTCAAATATAGCCCACAATCCCGGGGCATTGCCCGCCGTTTGATACACCTTGGAGACATATTCATGCCCGGTTACGCCGATCCTGGCTTTGACACGCTGGCCCTGCACGCAGGTGCCACCCCCGACCCCGCAACCGGCGCACGCGCCGTGCCCATCCACCTGACGACGTCCTTTGTGTTCGAGTCCAGTGACCATGCGGCATCGCTGTTCAACATGGAGCGCGGTGGCCATGTGTACTCGCGCATCAGCAACCCCACCAATGCGGTGTTCGAGCAGCGCATGGCCGCACTCGAAGGCGGCGCGGGCTCAGTAGCCACCGCCAGCGGCCAGGCTGCTCTGCACTTGGCAATCAGCACCCTGATGGGTGCGGGCTCACATATCGTGGCGAGTACGGCGCTGTATGGCGGGTCACAAAACCTGCTGCACTACACGCTGCGGCGCTTAGGCATCCAGACCACCTGCGTCAAGCCCGGCGACATCGACGGATGGCGCGCGGCCATCCGCCCCAACACCAAATTGTTCTTCGGCGAGACCGTGGGCAACCCGGGGCTGGATGTGCTCGATATCCCCACCGTGGCAGCCATTGCACACGAAGCAGGCATCCCGCTGCTGGTGGATTCGACCTTCACCACGCCCTGGCTGCTCAAGCCTTTCGAGCATGGCGCGGACCTGGTCTACCACTCGGCCACCAAGTTCCTCTCGGGCCATGGCACCGTGATCGGCGGCGTGGTGGTGGACAGCGGCACCTTCGACTGGGAAGGCTCGGGCCGTTTCCCCGAGATGACCGCCCCTTACGAGGGCTTTCACAACATGGTGTTCAGCGAGGAATCGACCGTGGGCGCCTTCTTGCTGCGCGCACGCCGCGAAGGCCTGCGCGACTTTGGCGCCTGCATGAGCCCGCACACCGCCTGGCTCATCCTGCAGGGGATCGAGACCCTGCCGCTGCGCATGGAGCGCCACATGCGCAACACCGAAAAGGTGGTGCAGTTTTTGGCCAACCAGCCTTTTATCGAGCGCGTGAGCCACCCCATGCTCGAATCGCACCCCAGCCACCAGCTTGCGCAAAAGTTGCTGCCGCGTGGCGTGGCCTCGGTATTCAGCTTTGACCTCAAGGGCACGCGCGAGCAGGGCAAGAAGTTCATCGAAGCCCTCAAACTCTTCAGCCACCTGGCCAACGTGGGCGACTGCCGCAGCCTGGTGATCCACCCAGCCAGCACCACGCACTTTCGCCTGGACGACGATGCGCTGGCTAGCGCGGGCATCACGCAAGGCACGATCCGCCTGTCCATCGGGCTGGAAGATGCAGACGACCTCATCGACGACCTCAAGCGCGCTCTCAAGGCCGCAGAAAAGGCAGGAGCCTGAGCCATGGAACTGCTCGTCAACGGACACCAAACCTTCTGCTACACCGGCGGCAAGCCCTTCAACCCGGCCCAACCTACCGTGGTGCTGATCCACGGCGTGCTCAACGACCACAGCGTCTGGGCCATGCAGAGCCGCTACCTTGCCCACCACGGCTGGAACGTGCTGGCGGTAGATCTGCCGGGCCACTGCAAAAGTGCGGGCCCGGCACCCACATCGGTGGAGGAAGCCGCTGATTTCATCACCGCCCTGCTGGACGCCGTGGGCGCACCGCGCGCTGCGCTGGTGGGCCACAGTTGGGGCTCGCTGATCGCACTGGAGGCGGCAGCGCGCCTGCAGGAGCGCGTGAGCCACCTCGTGCTGGTGGGCACGGCCTTTCCCATGAAGGTCTCTCCCGCACTCATCGAGGCGGCGCTGAACGAGCCCGAGAAGGCGCTGCGCATGGTCAACGTGTTCTCACGCAGCACCCTGTGCGCCCCGCCCACAGCACTGGGCCCGGGCACCTGGGTATATGGCGCCAGCATGGCGCTAGGCCGCCGCGTGCTGCGCAGCAACCGCGAGGTGAACCTGTTCCACCGTGGCTTCGTGGCCTGCGACAGCTACACCGGGGGCGAAGCGGCTATCGCCCGCATCACCTGCCCCGTGCTGTTTGCCCTGGGCGCGCAGGACCAGATGACCACACCCAAAGCGGCCCAAGGCCTGATTGCGGCGGCGCGGTCGGGCGGCAAAACCGTGCAGGTGGTCAGTCTGCCCGTAGGCCACCACCAGATGACCGAGGCGCCAGAAGAGACGCTGGCGGCGATCCGGGATTTTCTGTCCAACGCCTAAACCAGCACACCCCATGAAAATTGCGACCTGGAACGTCAACTCCCTCAGCGTGCGCCTGCCCCAGGTGCTGGACTGGCTGGCCCAGAACCCTGTCGATGTGCTGTGCCTACAGGAACTCAAGCAGACCGAGGACAAGTTTCCCTTTGCCGTACTGCAGGCGGCCGGATATGAAGCCGTGGCCTTGGGCCAGAAAACCTACAACGGCGTGGCCATCCTGGCGCGCTCCCCTCTGGAGGCCGTGGTACGCAACATTCCCGGCTTTGAGGATGAACAGGCACGTGTGATTGCGGCCA
>JAUYGP010000062.1 GCA_030690515.1 Giesbergeria sp. | reverse complement strand
CGTCCTGCACGCAGTCTTCGGCCAGCGCCAGGTCGGCGCCTGCGCGCAGCAGCACACCGGTCAGACGCGTGGATTCGAGGCGCCATACGGCCTCGATCGGGACCGTCATCCGCGCTGCTTGATGGCGGCCAGCTGCTCGCGAATGACGCGCTCCGCATTTTCGGGCGGCAGGTCGACGCCGCCCATCAGCGGGCGTACCTCGATGCAACAGGGCTGGCCTGGAAACGGCGCCGGGAAGCGCTGCGCCCAAGCTAGCGCCTCGTGGTGCGAGCGCACCTCGATCAGGGTGTAGCCGGCAATCAGTTCCTTGGTATCGGCGAAGGGGCCGTCCATCACCTGTGCATGGCCGGCAGCGTCGTACTGCACGCGAAACCCCTGGCTGCTGGGCTGCAGGCCGGCACCGTCGAGCAGCACGCCGGCCTTGGCCATCTCGTCGTGAAACGCCATCATGCGCTGCACTAGCGTCGGATCATCGGGGAAGTCGCCGGCCTCGCTCATTGCCGTGGCGCGAACCTGAATCATGTAACGGGGCATGAAGATCTCCTAAAGTGGTTGAACTTAAACGACGAACGGCAGCGGGAGTTTTCGACAGGCAACTCAAGTTTTGGCGTTTTACAACGCCAGCTAGCAGCATTTCGGGGACGGGGTCAGGGCAGCGACCATCGCTTCGGCGTCGGTACCGCCACTTGAAAGCTCAAGAGAGCAGCCGCTGACCCGCACGCCGCGACACGTTCTTATCTTTGCAGCCACGAGTTCAGCCGAAGGTCAGGTCCTGAAGGTATAGCAGGTGCTCGTGGCGCGAACATTCCGATGACCGGTGCCGGCAGGAGCAGCCGCTGAGCCTCCAAAACCCAGCGTCAGCAGCCAACCTGAGGCGGTCTAAGCCTGCGGTCCCTCACCCATGGGTCTACGACTTTATTTACAAAACGCACTTCGTGCCAAACCCGCACGGATGCGAGAGCGGGGTTTACGACTGTATTTGCGGGTTTACGACTTTAATTACCAAGAATATCAACGCCTCCCCAAAGCGCAACGGTCATTCCACCGTCACGCTCTTGGCCAGATTGCGTGGCTTGTCCACGTCCGTCCCCCGTGCGCAGGCTGTGTGGTAGGCCAGCAGCTGCAGCGGCACCACATGCAAGAGCGGGCTGAGCGGCCCATAGTGTTCGGGCATGCGGATGACATGCAGGCCTTCGCCACTCTCGATGCGGGTGTCGGCGTCGGCCAGCACGTACAGCACGCCGCCGCGCGCACGCACTTCCTGCATGTTGCTCTTGAGCTTTTCCAGCAGGGCGTCGTTGGGCGCCACGGTAACGACGGGCATGGCGCTGGTCACCAGGGCCAGCGGGCCGTGCTTGAGTTCCCCGGCGGGGTAGGCCTCGGCGTGGATGTAGCTGATTTCCTTGAGTTTGAGCGCACCTTCCATCGCAATGGGGTAGTGCAGGCCCCGGCCCAGGAACAGGGCGTTTTCCATGCGGGCGAAGTCTTCGGCCCAGGCGATGAGCTGGGGTTCGAGCGCCAGCACCGCCTGCAATGCCACGGGCAAATGGCGCATGGCTTTGAGGTGGGCGGCCTCCTGCTCAGCCGTGAGGCGGCCTTTGGACTGCGCCAGTGCCAGTGTCAGCAAGAACAGGCCCGCCAGTTGCGTGGTGAAGGCCTTGGTGCTGGCCACACCGATCTCGACCCCGGCGCGAGTGATGTAAGCGAGCTTGCATTCGCGCACCATGGCGCTGGTGGCCACGTTGCAGATGGTGAGCGTGTGCTCCATGCCCAGGCTTTGCGCATGGCGCAGCGCGGCCAGGGTGTCGGCGGTTTCACCGCTCTGGCTGATGGTGACGATGAGCTGGCGCGGGTCGGGCACGCTGGTACGGTAGCGGTATTCGCTGGCCACTTCCACCTGGGTGGGGATGCCCGCCAGTTCTTCGAGCCAGTATTTGGCCGCACAGCCGCTGTAGTAGCTGGTGCCGCAGGCCAGAATGAGCACCCGGTCGATTTCCTTGAACACGCGCCAGGCGGCCGCGCCCGGAACGCCCAGCTGCGCAGCGCCGTCAAACAGCTCGGGCACGA
The DNA here is from genome assembly GCA_030690515.1 of Giesbergeria sp. Taxonomy (GTDB): domain Bacteria; phylum Pseudomonadota; class Gammaproteobacteria; order Burkholderiales; family Burkholderiaceae_C; genus Simplicispira. The sequence goes on along the minus strand of JAUYGP010000062.1, from coordinate 3,724 downwards.
TGCCTTCCACACCTTCCAGGGTGTCGGCAATGGCGCGCGGCTGCTCAAAAATTTCCTTTTGCATGTAGTGCCGGTAGGGGCCCAGCTCCACCGCGCCGCTGTGCGCCTGCACGGTGCGCACCGGGCGCTGCGCGGTGGTCAGGGCTTCGCGGTCTTTGCCGACGATCCAGTAGCGGCCGGGCTGCAGGTCGACCAGGTCGCCTTCTTCCAGGTAGACGATCTGGTCTGTCACACCGGCCAGTGCCATGGCGTCGCTGGCCAGGAAATGCTCTGTGCCGCCCTGCCCCACACCCAGAATCAGGGGTGAACCAGCGCGCGCACCCACCACGCGCTGCGGTTCGTCCTTGTGCATGACGGCGATCGCGTAGGCGCCGTGCAGTTCGGCCACTGCCGTCTGCACGGCGTCGAACAGGTCGCCGTTGTAGTGGCTGTCGACCAGGTGGGCAATCACCTCGGTGTCGGTCTGGCTGGCAAACACATAGCCCCGGCCCTGCAGCATGGCGCGCAGTTCTTCGTAATTCTCGATGATGCCGTTGTGCACCAGGGCCACACGGGCCGTACCGGCTGCGCTGTCACCCGTGCCATGGCTGAAATGCGGATGGGCATTGCGCACGGCCGGCGCGCCGTGCGTGGCCCAGCGGGTGTGGGCAATGCCGGTGAAGCCTTCGATGTGGTCGGCCTGCACCTGCTCCAGCAGCTCTGCCACGCGGGACGTGCTGCGGGCACGCTGCAACCCCGCCGACAGCCCTGCCCCACTGGCCGCATGCACGGCCACGCCGCAGGAGTCATAGCCTCGGTACTCCAGCCGTTGCAGGCCTTGCACCAGGATGGGAACGATGTTGCGCGTAGAAACTGCGCCGACGATGCCGCACATAGGAAGACCCTCTCTCTGAATAAATGCCCCATCCTAGGCCGATAGAATCAAAATATGTGATCGAATTTTCAAAACATTTGAACTTCAATTTCAAAATATTGATTTGATGATTGAAAATTTCATTTATTCTAGAAACATGGAATCATTTTCACCAGACAAGACAGACCTGCAACTGCTGGATCTACTCCAACACGATGCCGGTCAAAGCAACCAGCAGTTGGCTGCGCACGTCAACGTGTCTCCCCCGACCTGCCTGCGGCGCGTCAAGCGCCTGCATGACGCGGGTCTGATCGAGCGGCAGGTGGCCATCGTGCAGCCCGACCGGCTGGCCGCCCTGCAGGGCCATGGGTTGGCGTGCATTGTCGAAATCACCCTCGACCGCCAGGGCGCCGAGCAGCTCGACGCCTTCGAGGCCCTGGCCGTGCAAGAGCCCTGTGTGCAGCAGTGCTGGCGCGTCTCGCCCGGGCCCGACTTTGTGCTGGTGCTGCACACGCGCGACATGCCGGGCTACCTGGCGCTGTCGCAACGCCTGTTCACTGGAACCGCCAACGTGCGCAATGTGCGCGCCTTCTTTGCGACCCACCGGGCAAAATTTACGACAAAAGTGCCTGTAGCGCCCGTCTGACAAGCGCAATATGCTTCTTTTTTTATAGCATTTGCATGCTGCGGTTGCCCCCTGTCAGGCGGCAGGCGTAGAGTAGCCGCCAGGAGGCCCATCCATGGAATTCAAGGACTACTACCAGGTGCTCGGCGTGGCCACAGGCGCTACGGCCGACGAAATCAAGAAGGCTTTTCGCAAGCTGGCGCGCCAGTACCACCCCGATGTCAGCAAGGAGCCCGATGCCGAGCAGCGCATGGCGCAGGTCAACGAGGCCTATACCGTGCTGTCGGACCCCGAGAAGCGCGCCGCCTACGACGCGCTGGGAGCGCAGGCCGCCGCCCAGGGCGCGCGCAGCGGCGGCGACTTTCGTCCGCCGCCCCACTGGGATGCCGGGTTCGCCTTTTCGGACGCGGGCAGTTCGTACGAAGGCACAGACCATGGCCAGTACAGCGACTTCTTCGAGCAGCTCTTTGGCCAGGCCGCACGGGCGCAGCGCAGGCAGGGGGCCCCGGCCGGTGGCGCGCAGCGCGGGGCGGACCAGCACGCCCGCATCGAACTGGACATTGCGGATGCGTACCACGGCGGCATGCGCACCATCCACCTGCGCACGGCGCACCTGGACGCTGGCGGCCACGTGGCGCCCGAGCAGCGCAGCCTGGAAGTAAAGATCCCCAAAGGTATGCGCGAAGGCCAGCTGATTCGCCTGGCAGGCCAGGGCAACCCGGGGCTGGGCGGCGCCCCTGCGGGCGACCTTTTCCTGGAGGTGCTGTTCCGCCCCGACCCGCGCTGGCGTGCCGAGGGCCGCGACATCTACCAGCCCCTGCTGCTCGCCCCCTGGGAGGCCGCGCTGGGCGCCAGCGTCGAGGTGCAGACACCCGCAGGCAGCCTGGAAGTGACCGTCCCCGCAGGCTCCCATGCCGGGCGCAAGCTGCGCCTCAAAGGCCGGGGCATCCCCAGCAGCACAGCGGGCGATCTGTACCTGGAGCTGGGCGTCGCCCTGCCCCCGGCCGACACCGACACCGCACGCGCCGCCTGGGCCGCCCTGGGCAAGGCCTTTCCCCATTTCAATCCGCGCCAGGCGAAAGCCGCGCAAGGAGCCTGACCATGCCGCATGCATTCCACACCCCGGCGCAACTGGGCGAACTGTTGGATGACGCCGCCCTGACCCTGGAAGACTTGGCCCGCGCCTGCTGCCGCGCCCCGGAATGGGTGAGCGAGCGTGTCGAGGCGGGGGTATTAGAGGTCACCCCGCCCAGCGACACCACGGCCACCGGCTTCGTGACCTGGCGCTTTAGCAGCGCCACCCTGGTGCGCGCACGGCGCGTGGCCCAGCTGGAAGCCGCATTCGGCGCCGACCCCTACCTGGCCGCCATGACCACCGACTTGATGGAAGAAGTGGCACTCCTGCGGCGCCGTCTGCGCCACCTGGAAGAAGGTACCGCCACGGCCCGCGGAGGGCGATAAGCCTGTATCAGCACCTCCCCTGTTCGCCTTGACCATTGCCGGGAACAACCCCCTCCAGCACGCCATGTCCGCAGCACCCGACACCCAGCACCCGCCGCCCCACCATGGCGACAGCGGCCCTGCTTCGCGCCGCCGGGTCTTCCGCCGTATTTACCCGCTGCGCATTCTGGGCATGGGACTGGGCGGCTTACTGATAGGGAGCGTGCTGCACCAGCACAACGCACTGACGCACTATGGCTGGCTGGCGGTGGTGTCTTTTGTGCTCTGGCCGCACATCGCCTATCTGCTGGCCCGCTACAGTGCCGACCCGTTCCGCGCTGAAATCCGCAACCTGCTGATCGACTCGGCTCTGGTGGGCCTGTGGGTGCCGCTGATGCAGTTCAATCTGCTGCCCAGCGTGGTGCTGGTCGCCGTCACCACCTACGACAAGTTCAGCAGCGGCATCAAGCGCCTGTGGCTGTATTCGCTGCCGGGCATGCTGGGCGCCGGGCTGCTGGCCACGCTGCTGGTGCGGCCCACGCCGAGCCTGGAGAGCGGCCTTTGGGTGGTGTTCTTCACACTGCCCATCATCGTCGGGCACACCATGGCGGTCAGCATCGCCAGCTACCGGCTGATCCGCACCGTGGCGCGGCAAAACCGCCAGCTCGATGAACTGCGCCGCACCGACGCCCAGACCGGCCTGGCCGCACGCAGCCACTGGCAGGAAGTGGCCAGCGCCAGCCTGGTGCGCTTTCATACCCACGCCGAACCGGCCTGCCTGCTGATGATCGACATCGACCATTTCA
>JAUYGP010000054.1 GCA_030690515.1 Giesbergeria sp. | reverse complement strand
AATGAACCCGCACATTTCCAGTCACTTTTTCGCGTGGGGGAGTCCCTGCGCACGCTAGCCACCGTGGGCGAAGTGCTGCTGGGCCTGGGGCAAGCCGGTCAAACCATCATCGACGCCCGCGCCACCCCGCGCTACCGGGGGGAAGTGGAGCCGCTGGATCCCGTGGCGGGCCATATTCCCGGCGCGCTCAACCGACCTTTCAGCGACAACTTCGGCCCGGACGGGCGATTCAAGAACCCCGACATGCTGCGCACCGAATTCCTCGCACTACTGGCGGGGCGCGACCCTGCCAGCGTAGTACACCACTGCGGCAGCGGCGTCACCGCCAACCCCAATGTGTTGGCCATGGAGTTGGCGGGGCTCGGAAAAACCACGCTCTTTGCAGGCAGCTGGAGTGAATGGTGCAGCGACCCTGGCCGCCCGGTCGAGCGCGGATAGGCTGCGGGTAGCCTGCCCAGGCAGCAGGCCACCGCACGGGTGAGGTGGTGTTGGCTGGCCCGCTACTTGTAAGGCAAATTCCTACATGGCAGGCCGCAAAACCAGACACGTTGCGCAGCCAAACCCCGACTTAATTTTTGATTGGGGCGAATTCACAATCCATTTCAACGGATCGCGAAAACTTGCATGCGGCAGGTAGCCAACGATCCGGGACTGGAAAGGATGCCCCCATGACCAACGAACAACTGCTCGCCGAAATCCGCGAAGCCAACCTCACCTACCTGATGCTGGCGCAGACCCTGATCCGCCAGGACAAGGCGGAAGCAGTGTTCCGTCTGGGCCTGAACGAAGACGCCGCCGATATTTTGTCATCCTTGTCGGCCGCGCAAGTGATGAAACTGGCCTCCAGAAACACCCTTCTTTGCAGCTTCCGGGTGGACGACAACCTGGTGTGGAGCCTGTTGACCAACCATTCGGCTTCAAAGGTGGGCAACGAGGCCACGAACACGTTGCACGCAAACATCCTGATGGCCAGCCGGGTTTCCGAGGTGCTCTGAGCCCCCTGCCCTTGCATCGCCCACACTGCCGCCCTCCGCACACCACCAGGAACACCGCCATGACCGCCTCCACCAACACCCCGCAGAAAACCGCCAAGCCCGCCGTCAAGAGCGTGCTCAATGAATCCCGGCAGATCGAACGCGCAGCCATGCTGATCGAGATGGGCGCACGTATGCAGGTATTGGAGTCTGAGACCACACTGTCGTATGAGCGCCTGATCCGCCTGTACAAGGAAATTGCAGGAAAGTCCCCCTCCAAAGGCCAACTGCCCTTCTCCACCGACTGGTTTCTCACCTGGCAGGAGAACATCCACAGCTCGCTGTTCCTCAACATCTACGAGTACCTCTCCAAGGGTATGGATTTGGACACGGTGGAACTGCTGACCAAGGCCTATCGCCTGTACAACGAACAGATCGTTGCCGCGCAAGTGGATCCCCTGCTGTCGTTCACACGCGCATGGCGCCTGGTGAAGTTTGTCGATGCCGGCATGCTGACCCGCACCAAATGTTCGCAATGCAGTGGCCAGTTTGTGACCGAGCTGTACGAAAACCGCCACTACACCTGCGGCCTGTGCAATCCACCGGCGCGCGCTGGCAAGAGCAAGAGTGCCGGTGCGCTGATGCTGCACTGAGATGAGAAAGCGCCGAAATTTTTAACAAAATACGCTTCCAGCGCTGATAGAACGGGCGCTGGAAGCGATCCTATTTGAAGCAATAATCAACGTCCCTGCAGC
>JAUYGP010000053.1 GCA_030690515.1 Giesbergeria sp. | reverse complement strand
CCTGCAGGGCCAACTGCGCTGCGGCACCAACTGTGGATCGTGCCTGCCCGAACTCAAACGCCTGGTGCGCACGACACCGGCCAGAGCTTCATGAAACGGCTCCAATCCGGCGCTGTACCCGACCAGCGCACTCCCCCTGCGCAGCACGCGCTGCAGCGCGGCGGCACTTGCACGACAATGCGCTCCCCACACCACTACAGGCGTCAGACCCATGGGCATTAGCCAATACCTCAAAGTGATCGGACGCGGCAAAGTGGGTGCGCGCAACCTGCTGCGCGGCCAGGCCACCGACCTGATGGGCCAGGTGCTTGACGGCACGGCCAGCGACCTTGAAGTGGGCGCCTTCTGTATCGCCATGCGCATCAAGGGCGAAACGCCGGAAGAAATGGCGGGTTTCCTCGACGCCGTACACGAGCGCCTGGAGATGCTGCCCGCCAGCGCCCGCCCGCTCGTGGTGCTTCCCAGCTACAACGGCGCGCGCAAACTGCCCGTGCTCACCCCGCTGCTGGCCCTGCTGCTGGCACGCAACGGCCTGCCCGTGCTGGTGCACGGCACGGCCACGGAAGACCGCCGCGTCTCCAGCCAGGACGTGCTGGCCGCACTCGACATTGCCCCCATGCAAGCGCTGGACGAGATCGAACCCGGTCACGTAGCCTTCGCCCCTACCGCCTTGCTGCTGCCGGGCCTGGAACGCCTGCTGGACGTGCGCCGCACGCTGGGCCTGCGCAACAGTGCCCACAGCCTCGTCAAGCTCATGGACCCGCTCTCGCCCGTGGCGGGCGACAGCCTCATCGTGGGCAGCTACACGCACCCCGAATACGCCGAGTCCATGGCCGCCACCATCGCTCTCACAGGCTCCGATGCCCTGTTGCTGCGCGGCACCGAGGGCGAGCCCGTGGCCGATCCGCGCCGCACGCCGCAGATGGATGGCTTTCTCTCCGGGCACGCCGTGCGCCTGCAGGAAGCCCAGGGCGGCCCACTGACCGCGCTGCCCACGCTGCCCCCCACCACCGACGCTGCCAGCACAGCGGCCTACACGCGCGCTGTGCTCAGCGGCGAACTGCCCGTGCCCGAACCCATTGCACGGCAGGTGGAACACATCTTGCATTTGCTCAGGAAAATATCTCCTTAGCCCCACGATGACCACTGCCCCCACCCCCACTCCCACCCTCCGCAACGGCCTGCAAGGCTCATGCACTTTGGTGGGGGCGGGCCCCGGCGACCCCGAGTTGCTCACCCTGCGGGCCGTGCGAGCCATCGAATCGGCCACGGTGCTGCTGGTGGACGACCTCGTGAGCGAAGCCATCGTCGCCCTGGCGCCGCGCACGGCACGCATCGTGCGCGTAGGCAAGCGCGGTGGCTGCAAGAGCACGCCGCAGGCCTTCATCGAGACGCTCATGCTCATGGCGGTGCACGAGGGCGAGCATGTGGTGCGCCTCAAAGGGGGGGACCCGTTCATCTTCGGGCGCGGCGGCGAGGAGGCCGAGCACATGCGCGCTGCGGGCGTGGCCGTAGAGGTCGTAAACGGCATCACCGCCGGGATGGCCGGGCCCACGGCGCTGGGCGTACCGCTCACGCACCGCGACCACGCGCAAGGCGTGCTGTTCATCACCGGCCACGCCCGCCCCGGCGCCTCCGGCCCCGACTGGGCCCTGCTGGCCCGCACCGCGCAACAGGCTCGGCTCACGCTCGTCATCTACATGGGCGTGAGCGGCGCACGCACCATTCAGGACGGGCTGCTGCTGGGATTGAGCGCCGACACGCCCGTGGCCGTGGTCCAGCACGCCAGCCTGCCCCAGCAACGCCACGCCACTTGCAGGTTGGAGCAACTGGCCAACACCATTGCCCAGCACGGCCTGGGCAGCCCGAGCGTCATCGTGGTGGGCGAGGTGGTGCGCGGGCTGGCTGCGCTGCAGGACCAGAGCACGCCGATCCGGACGCGATATCAAGCCGTCTGAGCACCAAAGCACTGGGCCAACCTGAACAACGGCCACTGCAGCACCCCGCGCAGCGGGCACCTGAGGCTGCGTGCGAGGTTTTGGGCGTGCCGGTTCAGAGTCCTTCCAGCTCCTTCTCTAGCGCCTTGAGCTGCTGGCGCAGTTCTTCGGTGCGCGCCTCGCAGGCCGCCTTGTCCTTGGCGCTGGCGGCCTCCTGCTCTTGCACGAACTGTGAGCCTTGCGGGAGGTTGCCGCGCCGCAGCGGCCCCGCGTGGGCGACGGCCTCTGCCGGTGCCGCCGCGCATTCGCGCTGGTTGCGCTCCAGGGCCGCGTGCGCCTGCGGAATGCCCTGGGTCTGCAGATACTGCTTGCGCCGCCAGGTTTCGCCAAATGGGCCTTCCTTGGAGGGCTTGCGCGGGGGCGGGGCGACGGCGGGAGCCGGCATGGCGGGCCGTACCTCGATCTGCTCGCCCTCGCCGGGACAGGGCGCATCCTGAAACGACACCTTGCCTTGGGCATCCGTGCATTTGTTGATGGCCCAGGCCGGGAGTACCAGACCCAGTGCCAGGATGCAGGCGGCGTAGCGAAACGAATTCATGGGGCGACCCTCGGACGACGAAAACCCCATGCTACCGCGCCGCTTGGGGATACTGGGGTGTCTTTGGCGCCTCCCGCCAAGCGCACGGGTGTTTCGCCCTGCAAGTATTCAATGGTTCCTCCGCCCCCCGTCACGAGGTAACGGTCCAGGGCGTCAAACAACAGTCCATGGAGAGCCGAGGGGATTGGAGAAAGCGACGACACCCCTTGCCTGCTTCTGCGCCCCACGCGACAGCATAGGTTCCGCTCACAAACTGAAAGTCGCCCTGGCTGTTGAACGCAGGCCCGCTCAGTTCATCGGGCAGCCGCGCCATGGCGCCCTACTGCAGTGCGAACCCGCCACCGCCCAAAGCGCCAGCCACCAGTTCCAGCGCGCCCACTTTGGCAGGCGGAACCACTGGGAGCTCCTCGCCCTCCCCCCCCGCCCCCACAACCGGCAACGCCAGCCGTTGCGGCCACCAGGCCCCACTGGCCAAAGCGGCACCGTGTGATGGCCTGTGCGCAGAAATCGGATGCAGACGTTATATCCAGGTTCTCCTTGGGCAGCCCAGATTATTGATGAACCGCTCCCACGGAGCGCCATTGCCATCCCATCGTTACCAACAGAAACGCAGTTTCGCGAAGTGCGGCAGAGGCACCGGTGGCCACGCCCCTTGCCACCAGCAAAGACGGCACAATCAGCGCCTTTGCTTCACTGCTTCCAACCGCCGTGCCAACGCTCCCCTTTTTTGACACCGTGGTCATCGGCGCGGGCGCCGCTGGTTTGTTCTGCGCAGGCCAGGCGGGCCAGCGCGGCCTCAAGGTGCTGCTCATCGACCATGCCGACAAGGTGGCCGAGAAGATCCGCATCTCGGGCGGCGGGCGCTGCAACTTCACCAACCGCGACCTCGACCCCACGGCCCCGCACAAATACTTTGTGGGGCAAAACCCGCAGTTCTGCCGCTCGGCCCTGTCACGCTATACCCCGGCAGACTTCATCGCCCTGCTGCAAAAGCAC
>JAUYGP010000037.1 GCA_030690515.1 Giesbergeria sp. | reverse complement strand
ATCGTAAAGCACGCGCTACCGGAGTCGGTGGTGAAGTGCTTTGCTATGTGGCCTAACCGCGGCATTGAGGAGAAACTAAAATGTCCCGAGTAGGAAAAATGCCTGTGACCATCCCCGCTGGCGTGGATGTGTCCATTAAAGATGACCAGATCTCTGTCAAGGGTTCTGGTGGTGCTCTGTCGTTGACGCAAAATATGCTGGTCAAGGTTTCCAGCAACGACGGCAAGCTGAGCTTCGCGCCGGCCAATGAGTCGCGTGAAGCCAATGCCATGAGTGGCACGATTCGCCAGTTGGTAAACAACATGGTCGTGGGTGTCAGCAAGGGTTTTGAAAAGAAACTCAGCCTGGTCGGCGTGGGCTACAAGGCTTCGGCCAGTGGCTCTAAGTTGAATCTGGCCGTGGGTTATTCACACCCTGTCAATTTTGAAATGCCTGCTGGCATTACCGTCGCAACCCCCACACCCACAGAAGTGGTTGTTAAGGGTGCAGACCGTCAGCGCGTAGGTCAGATTGCTGCAGAGATCCGTGCGGTTCGTCCGCCCGAGCCTTACAAGGGCAAGGGAATCCGTTATGCGGACGAAAAGATCACGATCAAAGAGACCAAGAAGAAATAAGGAGCTGCAACATGTTGACCAAGAAAGAGCAGCGTCTTCGTCGGGCCCGTCAGACGCGTATCCGCATTGCACAGCAAGGCGTAGCACGACTGAGCGTGAACCGTACGAATCTCCATATCTATGCAACCGTGATTTCCGGCGATGGCAGCAAAGTGCTGGCCAGCGCATCCACCGCAGAAGCCGACGTGCGTGCTGCACTGGGTGGAGCCGGTAAGGGTGGTAACACTGCTGCTGCGCAGGTCATTGGCAAGCGTATTGCCGAAAAGGCCAAGCAGGCAGGCGTGGAAAAGGTTGCATTTGATCGTGCAGGTTTTGCCTATCACGGCCGCGTCAAGGCTCTTGCCGACGCCGCACGTGAAGCGGGTCTGCAGTTCTAAGCGGAACGGAATACAAAATGGCTAAATTTCAACCCCGAGTGCAAGACGAAGGTCGTGACGACGGAATGCGCGAGAAGATGATTGCGGTCAACCGCGTCACCAAAGTCGTGAAGGGTGGTCGCATTCTCGGTTTTGCTGCCCTGACCGTTGTTGGTGATGGCGATGGCCGCGTGGGCATGGGCAAGGGCAAATCCAAGGAAGTGCCCGCTGCTGTCCAGAAGGCAATGGAAGAGGCTCGTCGCAATATGGTGAAGGTGTCGCTCAAAAACGGCACCATTCATCACCAAGTGACGGGACACCATGGTGCAGCTCACGTCATGATGGCGCCGGCCCCCAAGGGTACCGGCATCATTGCTGGCGGCCCGATGCGCGCCGTGTTCGAAGTCATGGGAATGACCGATATCGTAGCCAAGAGCCACGGTTCATCCAATCCCTACAACATGGTCCGTGCCACATTTGACGCGCTTACCAATTCCACCACACCGGCGGAAGTGGCATCGAAGCGCGGTAAGTCGGTCGAAGACCTCTTCGTCTGACAGGAGCTTGGACAATGTCTACAGAACAAACCGTAAAGATTCAGTTGGTGCGTAGCCCGATTGGGACCAAGGTCTCTCATCGTGCGACCGTGCGCGGCCTCGGGCTGCGCAAGCTGAACAGTGTCAGCGAGCTGCAGGATACGCCTGCGGTGCGCGGCATGATCAACAAGATCAGTTATCTGGTCAAAATCCTCTGAGAGGTGAATGATGGAACTCAATAACATCAAGCCTGCGGATGGTGCAAAACACGCAAAACGTCGCGTAGGCCGGGGCATTGGCTCTGGTTTGGGTAAGACGGCTGGTCGTGGCCACAAAGGGCAAAAATCCCGTTCTGGCGGCTACCACAAGGTTGGTTTCGAAGGCGGTCAGATGCCTCTGCAGCGCCGCCTTCCCAAGCGCGGTTTTAAATCGCAGACCTTGAAATTCAATGCTGAAGTCACGCTGACCGCGCTGACCCAACTCGGGCTGGCAGAGGTCGACATGCTCGCTCTCAAGCAGGCTGGCTTGGTTGGACAGAATGCCAAGGTTGTGAAAGTGATCAACACCGGAGCCATCGGCTCGGCAGTCAAGCTTAGCGGCATCGGAGCAACGGCAAACGCCAAGGCTGCGATCGAAGCGGCTGGCGGCTCTGTCGCCTGACTCTGCATTAAGGAAGGCTTCTGTGGCAACTAGCGCAGCACAAATAGCAAAAACCGGCAAGTACGGCGATTTGCGTCGCCGACTGGTTTTTCTTCTGCTGGCGCTGGTCGTGTACCGCATCGGGGCTCACATTCCCGTTCCTGGTATCGATCCGGCCCAACTCAAGCAGCTGTTCAGTGGTCAGCAAGGCATATTGAATTTGTTCAATATGTTCTCGGGTGGAGCGCTTTCGCGCTTTACCGTGTTCGCATTGGGGATCATGCCGTACATTTCGGCGTCGATCATCATGCAACTCATGACCTATGCGGTTCCTACGTTTGAGCAGCTGAAAAAAGAAGGTGAAGCAGGGCGTCGCAAGATTACCCAATACACCCGCTATGGAACCTTAGGGCTGGCAATCTTCCAGTCATTGGGTATTGCCGTGGCGCTGGAAAGCTCTGCAGGTTTGGTGTTGGTCCCAGGATTTGGTTTTCGTATGACTGCGGTGGTGAGCCTTACGGCGGGAACCATGTTCCTGATGTGGCTTGGCGAGCAAATCACTGAGCGCGGATTGGGCAATGGCATATCGATCCTGATTTTTGCAGGTATCGCTGCCGGTATTCCAAGTGGAATTTATGATACTGTTAGTTTGTGGAGAAATGGTGAATTGAGTGCTTTCACTCTTGGAATTGTTGCAGCCATTATGCTGGTAGCTTTTTGGATTATTATTTATCTTGAAAGATCATT
>JAUYGP010000023.1 GCA_030690515.1 Giesbergeria sp. | reverse complement strand
CGCAAGATGAGCAAGTCGCTGGGCAACGGCATCGACCCTCAAGAGATCAACAAAAAGCTGGGCGCCGAAATCATCCGCCTGTGGGTAGCCGCCAGCGACTATTCGGGCGACATTGCCGGCGACGAAAAAATCCTGGCACGCGTCGTCGACGCCTATCGGCGCATTCGCAACACGCTGCGCTTTTTGCTGGCCAACGTGAGCGACTTCGACCCGGCTCAGGACACCGTTCCCTTCGAGCAGATGCTGGAGATTGACCGCTACGCCCTCACGCGTGCGGCCGAGTTCCAGCAGGAGGTGCTGGCGCACTACCGTGACTATGAGTTCCACCCCGTGGTCGCCAAACTGCAGCTGTACTGCTCCGAAGACCTGGGAGGCTTTTACCTGGACGTGCTCAAGGACCGCCTGTACACCACAGCGCCCAAGAGCCTTGCGCGGCGCAGCGCCCAGACCGCGCTGTACCAGATCACTCATGGGATGCTGCGCTGGATGGCGCCTTTCCTCTCCTTCACGGCCGAAGAAGCCTGGAAGGTGTTTGGCAACTCCGACTCCATCTTCCTGGAAATCTATGGTTCCATGGCGGGCGCCGACGAGGGCTTGCTGGCCAAGTGGTCGCGCCTGCGCGAGATTCGTGATGCGGTCAACAAAGAGATCGAAGTCCTGCGCGCCGACGGCCAGGTAGGCTCGTCGCTGCAGGCCTCAATCACCCTCACGGCGCCCCCGGAAGACCACGCCCTGCTCGCCAGCCTGGGGGATGACCTGAAATTCGTGTTCATCACATCCGCTATTCAATTGATAGCTGGCAGCACCCTACAGATAAGCGTCAAGGCCAGTTCCGATACCAAATGCGAGCGCTGCTGGCACTACCGCAGCGATGTGGGCCACGATACCGCCCACCCTACCCTGTGTGGGCGCTGCACCAGCAACCTGTACGGGGCCGGTGAACACCGGGTGAGTGCGTAATGGCTCGCTCCTCGGCCTGGGGCGGCCGCCCAAGCGCTCGCCTGTGGCCTTGGCTGGCCTGGGCGCTGTTCATCCTGATGGCGGACCAGGCCACCAAGACATGGATCCTGGGCTCCTACCAGCTGGGTGATGCCACCACCATCACCAGCTTCTTCAACATC
>JAUYGP010000015.1 GCA_030690515.1 Giesbergeria sp. | reverse complement strand
CCATTGCCCTGGAATTGGCCGTACGCGGCTTCCAGGTGGTCGGCACCGCCACCACCGATGACGGCGCCGAGCGCATCAGCCAGGCATTGGCAGTGCATCCGGGCTGCCGGGGCGCCAACCTGAACGTGAACGACGGCGCTGCAGTCGACGCCCTGATCGACGGTATCGTCAAAGGCCAGGGCGGCCTGCATGTGCTGGTGAATAACGCCGGCATCACCCGCGACCAGTTGGCCATGCGCATGAAAGACGACGACTGGGACGCCGTGCTGGACACCAATCTCAAGGCTGTGTTTCGCGTCAGCCGTGCTGCCATCAAGCCGATGATGAAGCAGCGTTACGGGCGCATCATTAGTATCACCAGTGTGGTGGGTGCCTCGGGCAACCCCGGCCAAGCCAACTACGCGGCCGCCAAGGCGGGTGTGGCTGGCATGACCCGTGCACTGGCGCGAGAGCTGGGCAGTCGCAGCGTGACCGTGAACTGCGTAGCCCCCGGGTTTATCGACACCGACATGACCGCTGGCTTGCCCGAAGCACAGCAAAAAGCACTGCTCGACCAGATTCCTTTGGGTCATTTGGGCAAGCCCGCCGACATCGCACATGCCGTGGCATATCTGGCCTCCAGCGAGGCTGGTTACATTACTGGGCAGGAATTGCATGTCAATGGCGGCATGTATATGTAATTGATGAAAAATCACGCCGGTTCATCCGTACGGCGGGCCTTTGGGGAAACCTCTCTTAAACGGCTAGAATCGCGGATTCCATTCACAACCCCCAGAGGGAAACCATGAGCGATATCGAAGCACGTGTCAAAAAAATCATCGCCGAACAACTCGGCGTGGAAGAGTCCCAAGTCACCAACGAAAAAGCTTTTGTGGCCGATCTGGGTGCAGACTCCCTCGACACGGTGGAGCTGGTTATGGCGCTGGAAGATGAATTCGGCATCGAAATTCCGGACGAAGACGCCGAGAAGATCACCACGGTGCAAAACGCCATCGACTACGCCACCACCCACCCGAAGGCTTGAACGGCGCGCTTGGCGCCCCTTCAGCGATCAGCACAAGGTTTTACGCATGAGCCGTCGTCGCGTTGTCGTGACCGGCCTGGGTTGCATCAGTCCCGTGGGAAACACGGTGCAGGACGCCTGGGCCAATATCCTGGCCGGGCAGTCCGGCATTGACCTGATTACCAGGTTCGATGCATCGACCTTTTCCTGCAAGATTGCAGGTGAGGTCAAAGGGTTTGACCTGGAGTCCTACATCAGTGCCAAGGATGCACGTGCGATGGATTCTTTCATCCATTACGGTATTGCTGCAGCGGTGCAGGCCGTACAGGATGCGGGTCTACCCACCGGCGATGCCCTGAGTGAAGACCTGGCCACCCGCATTGGTTGCGTGATCGGCTCGGGGATTGGCGGTCTTCCGCTGATCGAGAACACCCATGCTGAATTTGTCAGCCGGGGTGCGCGTCGCATCACGCCTTTTTTCGTTCCCGCGTCCATCATCAATATGGTGGCTGGGCATGTGTCCATGCGTTTTGGCTTCAAGGGGCCGAATCTGGCGGTTGTCACGGCCTGTACCACGGGCCTGCACTGCATTGGCGAAGCCGGGCGCATGATTGAATACGGCGATGCTGATGTGGTCATTGCCGGGGGCACTGAGGCCACCGTCTCGCCCTTGGGTATTGGCGGCTTCGCTGCGATGCGCGCACTTTCTACCCGTAACGACGATCCCAAGGCAGCATCACGTCCATGGGACAGGGACCGTGACGGTTTTGTTCTGGGCGAAGGCGCGGGGGTGGTTGTGGTCGAGGAATACGAGCACGCCAAGGCTCGCGGCGCCAAAATTTATGCCGAACTGAGCGGTTTTGGCATGAGTGCCGATGCCGGTCACATGACGGCGCCCAGCATGGACGGCCCGCGCCGCGCCATGCAGGCCGCTCTGCGCAATGCCGGGATCAATGCCGATGAGGTGGACTATCTCAACGCGCATGGCACGTCCACCCCGCTGGGTGACCTCAACGAAACCAATGCCATCAAGGCCGCCTTTGGCGACCATGCCCACAATATGGTCGTGAGTTCTACCAAGTCCATGACGGGCCATCTGCTGGGCGGGGCAGGGGGCATCGAGAGTATCTTCACGATCCTCGCGCTGCACCACCAGAAGGTTCCGCCCACGATCAATCTGGACAACCAGGATCCCGAGTGCGATCTCGATTACTGCGCCAACACAGCGCGGGACATGAAAATCGATGTCGCCGTTAAAAATAATTTTGGATTTGGCGGCACCAACGGCACGCTGGTTTTTCGGCGCGTCTGACGTCCGTCATCCACCACGTTGCGTGCACCGCAAGGTACGGCGCATTGCAGCGATAGGCCGTTTGTGAATCAGCGCTCCGCCCGCCACCATGCCCCGGCAGTGCGCTTTCCCGTGCACCGCAGCGCATGGCTTGCTGGAGTACTGGCCTGCGGGTCCGTGGCCGGTGGGCTGGCTTTGGCTGCCTGGACGCTATGGGGTTCTGCGTCGTGGCCACTTTGGATGCCCCTGGGCGCCTGGTTGGCTTGGTTGCTGGCCACGGGCGCTGTTTGGCGTTTCTGGGTCCGAATGCCGGTGGGCATCCTGGCCTGGGATGGTGGCGCTTGGGAACTGCACGGGCCGCAGGGTGGCAGTGTGCGTGGTACGCTGACCATTCATCTCGATCTGCAGCGCCGCATGGCGGTCTGCCTAGTGCCTCTCGTCGGCGTTACGCAGTGGCTTTGGTTGGAGCGGGGCAGTGCGGCCGCCCACTGGCTTGATCTGCGTCGTGCGGTATATTCGCGCCCCGCAACGGGCGTTTCCGATGTTGCCGAACACGCTTCTGGGCGCGTTGACCCGGCGTGAATTATTTCTCCATGACTGCGACTCCGCCCGTACCCCCTTCTCTTGACCCTCCCGCCATCGACAGCGATCTCCAGCTTGTGGAGCGCACCGTGGCGGGCGACCTGCGGGCCTACGATCTGCTCGTCATCAAGTACCAGCGTCGCATCGAGCGGCTGATCGGGCGCATGGTGCGCGATACCGATCTGGTACAGGATATTGCCCAGGAGACCTTTTTGCGGGCCTACCGGGCCTTGCACCAGTTTCGGGGAGATGCGCAGTTCTACACTTGGTTGTACCGCATTGCAGTGAACACGGCAAAGAAGGCCTTGATGGACCTCAAGCGCAACCCCCTGGTGTACGAAGGGAGTCTGCGTTCCTCTGACGATGAGAATGAAACTTATCGTATCGGCCATGAACTAACCACGGAAGAAACACCAGAAACAGTGCTGGCAGC
>JAUYGP010000008.1 GCA_030690515.1 Giesbergeria sp. | reverse complement strand
GGTCGAAGGTTCGAATCCTTTCACGCCGACCATATATAAAGAAGACAACGGGTTACAGTAGAAATGCTGTAGCCCGTTTTCATTTCTGCGCAAGCTGCGCCGTCTCCTGCAATGTGCAGGGGACTGATCGGATGTGACCCCACGTGGTTATCGGAGCAAGCCATGGACAAGCATTACCTCACTCCTCTTTTTTCCCCTGAAACCGTGGCGGTTTTTGCCGGGCGACAGGACGATGAAACCCACCTGACTTCGCATGCCAAGACGCTGCATGAGGCGCTGCGGGCACAACGCTACACGGGGCGCCTGGTTTTTGTCGATCTCCATACGACAGGCACCCTCGCCGATCTGGCCCAAACGCGTGCCGATCTGGCCATCATTGCCTTGCCTGCCGCCGATGTGGCAGCCGCCCTGGAAGTGGCGGGGCGCATGGCCTGTCGGGCAGCGATGATTGTTTCGAGCGGCATCGGCCCTGAGTTGGCCACGCAGCTGAAAAAAATCGCCCACCGTGAAGGCATCTATCTACTGGGCCCCAACAGCCTGGGCTTGCAGCGCCCGGCCTTGCAGCTCAATGCGAGTGCGGCGGGGCCGTTGGCTCGCACCGGTTCGCTTGCATTGGTGTCGCAATCGGGGGCGCTCACATCGTCCATTCTGGATTGGGCACGCAACAACGCGGTCGGGTTTTCTTCGGTCGTGTCGCTGGGCCCGAATACCGATATCGATATTGCGCAGGTGCTGGATTTCCTGGCCAATGACCCACAAACCCACAGCATTGTGGTGTACATGGAGGGCATCTCCAGTGCCCGTGCGTTCATGAGCGCGCTGCGGTCGGCCGCCAACGTCAAGCCGGTGGTGGTGCTCAAGGCTGGGCGCAAACTGGCGGGTAACGAAGCCGCCCAGACCCACAGCGGCACCATCGTGGGCAGCGACGATGTGTTCGACGCTGCCTTGCGGCGCGCGGGGGCTGTGCGGGTACGGTCTTTTGTGGCCCTGTTCTCGGCCGCCAAATGCTTGGCGTCGCGCTACCGACCGGTGGGGCGTCGGCTGGCCATCGTCACGAATGGCGGCGGGCCTGGTGTGCTCGCGGCCGACTGGGTGAACGAGATTTTTCTGGAGCTTGGCAAGCTCTCGCCGGAATCGGTTGCCACGCTCAAGCCGCAATTGCCGGAGCTGGCGTCCTTGTCCGATTTGATTGATGTGTCGGAGGACGCCACTGCCGAGCACTACCGCATTGCTGTGGAAGCCGCTTCCAAAGACCGGCAAATCGACGGGGTGCTGGCGATTCATTCCCCCAAGTCTGGAGTGGACCCTGCGGAAGTGGCACGCGCGCTGGCCGAGGTCAAGCGCCAAATGAGCAAGCCGCTGCTGACCTGCTGGATGGGTGACGCTACCGTGGTGCCGGCACGCGGCATCTTGCTGGAAGCCGCCATTCCGAGTTTCCGCACGCCCGAGGCGGCCGTGGGCGCTTTTGGCAACATTGCCGCGTTTCATCAGAACCAGCAGCTGCTACAGCAGACGCCACCGCCGCTCTCGGCGCTCGCCAAGCCGGATATCAAGGGTGCTCGCCTGGTGATCGAGAGCGTGCTGGCGGAGCGCCGCAAAGTGCTCACCGAAATGGAGTCCAAGACCCTGTTGGCGGCTTTCCACATTCCCGTCACCAAGACCATTTTGGCGCGCAGTGCTCACGAAGCCATGATGATTGCAACGCAACTGGGCTTTCCGGTGGCGCTCAAGATTGATTCGCCCGATATCAGCCACAAGTCGGACGTGCAGGGCGTGGCGCTGAATGTCATGGACGGCGCGAGCGCACGCGACACCTATACCGACATGGTGGCGCGCGTGGCGCGCCTGCAGCCCCATGCACGCATCAACGGTGTGACCGTACAAAACATGGCGCGGGCTCGTCGGGGGCGTGAGGTGTGTGTCGGGCTGGTGACGGACGATCCCTTTGGTCCGGTCATTACTTTTGGTGCGGGTGGCACGATGATCGAACTCATCAACGACCGCGCTATGGAGCTGCCGCCCCTCAATCAATTTCTGGCCCGCCGCCTGATCGAGCGTTCGCGCGTGGCCGAAACCTTGGGCGAGTGGCGCGGGGCCACCGCCGTGAACCGTGAGGCACTCGAGCAGATTTTGCTGCGCGTGTCAGAAATGGTGTGCCAGCTGCCCCAGCTGCGTGAGATGGATATCAACCCCATCATCGTGGACGAATCGGGCGCCGTGGCGGTGGATGCGCGCATTGTGATCGACCATGCGCCGCAGTCTGCCAGTGGCAGTGTCGGCCAGTATGGCCATCTGGCGATTCTGCCGTATCCGGCGCGTTTTGAGCAGATCTGGCCCTTGCGGGGTGGAGGCGAGTACACGGTGCGCCCCATCAAACCGGACGATGCACAGATGCTCCAGACCCTGGTGCAAAACCTCTCGCCAGAGAGCCGCTACTTCCGCTTCATCTCGTCCATGGCGCAACTCCCGCCGATGATGCTGGCGCGTTTCACGTTGATCGACTATGACCGCGAGATGGCTCTGGTGGCAGTCTTCAAGGAGCGCAAGGCCGGGCCCGATGGCGAAATCATCGAAACTGAGCGAATCGTAGGCGTCTCACGCTACATCACCAACCCCGACCATTCCTCCTGCGAGTTCGCTCTGGT
>JAUYGP010000005.1 GCA_030690515.1 Giesbergeria sp. | reverse complement strand
TCGTCCAGCTCCATGAAGCCTGCGGGTAGGGTCCACTTGCCCATGCGCGGCTCGATGTTGCGCTGGCACAGCAGCACGCGGCCGTCCTGCAGCACAGGCACGGTGCCCACCACGTTCAGGGGGTTTTCGTAGTGCACGGTCTGGCACGCCGGGCACACTGCGCGCTGTTTGGTGTCGCCGTCGTCGGGCAGGCGGTACACCACGGCCGTGCCGCAGTCGCGGCAATGTTTGATCGGGCTGCGGAAGGTCATGCAGTGATTTTGATAAAAAACAGGCTCTAGCACTTATGGGGTAAGCGCTAGTAGCTATTAAAACAGGAGCGATTGGAGTCGGGCGCTTTAGACCACCTGCACACGCAGCGTGCCCAGGCCGTCCACGCCACCTTCGAGCACATCGCCGCGCACCACGGCGCCTACGCCTTCGGGCGTGCCGGTGTAGATCAGGTCGCCGGGCTGCAGTTCCCAGGCGGCAGAGAGGTGTTCAATGGTCTCTGCAATGTTCCAGATCAGCTGCACCACGGTGCTGCGTTGGCGGTCTGCGCCATTGACCTGTAGCCAGATGGCGGCCTGCGCTACATCGCCCGCCTGGGCGGCTGGGGTGATGGGGCCGATGGGGGCGCTATGGTCAAAGCCTTTGCCAATGCACCAGGGACGGCCCTGTTTTTTCATGTCGTTTTGCAGGTCGCGGCGCGTCATGTCCAGGCCTACGGCATAGCCAAAGACATGCTCCAGCGCATTAGCGGCTGCAATGGCGCGCCCGCCCTTGCCAATGGCCGCGACCAGTTCGATCTCATGGTGCAGGTTGCCCGTCAGGCTGGGGTAGGGCATTTGGACTGTTTGGCCGGCCTCGACCGGCAGCACTGCATCGGCGGGTTTCATGAAGAAAAATGGCGGCTCACGCCCGGTAAAACCCATCTCCTTGGCATGTTCCTCGTAGTTGCGGCCCACGCAGTAAATGCGGTGGATGGGAAAGCGCTCGCTGCGGCCCACCACGGGCACGGTGGCAACGGGGGCAGGGGGGAAAACGGTGCTCATGCAGACCAGGCCTTTCTTCTCTTGCGGTGCGATGGCGGCCAGTGTGCCATGTCCCGCCCGGGGGCGTGCACTGGATACACTGGCGGGATGGCACAGAGCTTCGATCTTCACCAAGCGCCGGGACACCTGGTACGGCGCGCGCACCAGCGCACGGTGGCCCTTTTCATGGAAGAGGCCGCTGCTTTTGACGTCACCCCCGTCCAATTTGCCATTCTCAATGCCCTGCTGGCCCAGCCGGGCGAAGACCAGATCACCCTGGCGGGCCGTGTGGCGCTGGATGCCGCCACGCTGGGCGCCGTCATCACCCGGCTGCAGGCCCGCGGGCTGATCCGCCGCGAGAGCGACCCGGGCGACCGCCGCCGCAAGCTGCTGTGGCTGACGTCCGAGGGCGAAGTGCTGGCGCGGCAACTGATCGCACCGGCCCGGCGCGTGCAGGAACGCCTGATGGCGCCGCTGCCGCCCGAGGAGCAGGTGCTCTTGCAGCAACTGCTGGCGCGGCTGGTGTTCAGCGAAGAAGGCTGATGCAAGCCCCCCACCCCGACTGGCTGCGTCCCGACTGGCCCGCACCGGCACGGGTGCACGCCCTGTGCACCACGCGCGCGGGCGGGTACAGCCGGGCGCCGTTTGACAGCATGAACCTGGGCGACCATGTAGGTGACGACCCGCAGGCCGTGCAAAGCAACCGGCAGGTACTGCAAGCCGCACTGCAAGTTGCCACGCCTGGGGCACGGCCCATTTTTCTTCAGCAGGTGCACGGCACGCAAGTGGTGGCCTTGCACCCCGGCCTGGCCGATGGCGCCGTGGCCGATGCCTGCGTAAGCACTACCCCCGGCCTGGCCTGCACCATCATGGTGGCCGACTGTCTGCCGCTGCTGCTAACCAACCGGCAAGGCACCGTGGTGGCAGCGGCCCACGCGGGTTGGCGCGGGTTGGCGGGCGAGGGCAGCAGGGGTGTGATCGAGACGGTTTTTAAGTCATTTTCGGCTCAAACGCTTACGCATCAAGCGCAAGCAGCTACACAATCAATAGCATCCCACGCCTTGCAAGACACGGACAGCCGTCACGTCGCCAGCCAGACGCTGGCTTGGTTGGGTCCGTGCATCGGCCCGCAGGCTTTTGAGGTGGGCCCCGAGGTGCGGGCTGCCTTTTGCGCGCACGATGCAGCGGCAGTGCAGCATTTCAGCGAACACGCGCCGGGCAAGTTTCTGGCCAACCTGGCGGGCCTGGCGCGCCAGCGTTTGCAGGCGCTGGGCATTGCGCAGGTGTATGGCAACGACGGCAGCCCCGGCTGGTGCACTGCGTCGCAGCCGTCACGCTTCTTTTCGCACCGGCGCGACAGCGCTGTCCTCGGCGGCAGCGGGCGCATGGCGGCCTGCATCTGGCTCGGCTGAGCCGCTCTCGACCTCAACGCTCTGCGCCTCGCGTTCGGCCATGGCCCGGGCGTGCAAGGCGCGCTTGCGTCCCGGCGTGCCCAGGATGTAGCCCATGATGCCCATGGGCAGCAGGCCATACAGCGTGAAGGTGATGATGGCGCCCATCAGTGAGCCCGTCGGGCTGGTGGCTTCGGCAACGGCCATGAGCACGGTCACATACAGCCAGGCAATCAGAACCAAGTACATCAGGGCGCTCAGGTAAGGTAGGAGGAGGAAAGGCCGGTTACCATACCAGCACAACCCCGCAAGTTTGGCATTATTCCGACGAAAGCCCCGCAGCGGGCGGGCTTTTGCCACACCAGGAGACAGCATGGATTCGGACGCACTCTGGGCGCAAAGCGCCCAGCAATTCCAGCAAATCTTTGGCGAAACCTGGCAGCGTGCGCTGCAGTCTTTCCAGAGCATGGACTCATCGGCCACTGCAGGCGAAGCCCCAGCGATCCGGCTGGCGCCCGACAAGGTTCAGGCGCTGCAGTCGCAGTACATGGAAGAAGCGGGAAAGCTGTGGCTACAGGGACTGCAAGGCGCCCCCGAAAAACCGGTTGACAAGCGCTTTGCCGGTGACAGCTGGGCCAGCAACCCGGTGGCGTCCTTCTCGGCAGCGGCCTATCTTCTCAATGCCCGTACCCTCATGGGCCTGGCCGACGCGGTGGACACCGATGCCAAGACCCGCGCACGCATCCGCTTTGGGGTGGAGCAGTGGATTGCCGCCATGGCGCCCAGCAACTACCTGGCCTTCAACGCCGAGGCCCAAAAGAAAGCCATCGAAACAAA
>JAUYGP010000727.1 GCA_030690515.1 Giesbergeria sp. | reverse complement strand
ACCGGCGTCTGACCAGGATCAGTCGGAAGGGTTTCCCGGCACGTAGCAACACACGGAACCATTGGGATCAAAGCCGACTTGGCAATCGACCAGAAGCCGCTCGCGCAGGCGTTGCCGGGCCCGCAGCAGACGGGACTTGGCGGCCGGCAAACTCAACCCGCAGAATTGGGCGTAGTCGCGCACGGTCTGGCCCTGCAGGTCGCAGGAACGCAGCACCTCAGCGTCTTCTGGCGCAAGCTTGCCGATCACGCTGGTCAGGCAATCCGCCAGAGTGTCTACCGGTGCCTGCTCAGCCAACCCAGGATCGGCGATGGGCGCGTCGTCGTCCAGGGGCTCGGTCGGATGCGAGGTGCGGGCCCGGTCGATCAAAGCATTGCGAGCGACCTGAAACAACCAGGCGCGTGGGTTGGTCAGGGTGCAAAAGCCTTGGCCTTGGCGCATGGCTTTGACAAAGACGTCCTGCAAGACGTCGTCAGCCGCATCGGCTTCGGCCATGCGGTGGCGCAAGTAGCCCCGCAACTCGCCCTCGTGGGCCTGCCAGGCTTGTGCAATACAGCCAAACTCGTTTGCTGCGTGAGGCAAAGTGGATGTATTCATAGTGCTATCTCCGTGCGTCCTGCCGACATATGAAATTTGTCGTGAGCATAGACCCTAGAGACTTTGCACAAGCATGGGTAGTTCACGTCGGGTAAGTGACGAGGAATTTTCAGTTCGCCGTCGATGGTTAACTGACTTGCTAAAAGTATGGTCAATGACCCCAATCGCCCAGCCTTGCTGACACTCAGCCCGGTAGGGCGAGGGACTGCAACGGGTCGAAAGCCGACCCTTGACCCGCAATCCAGCAGCGCCTTCAACCCCCCGTCTCCAGCCTCTCCGCCAACCCCACCAAACTCCCCGCATGCACATCATTCCCCGCATCCCCTGACACGTCCTTCACCCGCCCCGCGCCAAACTCCAGCGGCCGCTCGATATACGCCGTCCGCAGCCCGCACGCCCGCGCCGCATCCAGATCGTCTTGGTGGGCGGCCACCAGCATGACCTGCTCGGGCGCCAGGTCGAAGGTGCGGGCGACACCCAGGTAGGTGGCCGGGTCGGGCTTGTAGGCGCGGAAGACTTCGGCGCTGAGGATGCAATCCCAGGGCAGGCCGGCGCGCTTGGCCATGTTGGTGAGCAGGCCGATGTTGCCGTTGGAGAGCGTGGTGATCGTGTAGTGGCGCTTGAGGCGTTGCAGGCCCTCCAGCGTGTCGGGCCACGGCTCCAGGCGGTGCCACACGCGATTCAGATGCTGGCGGTCGGCCTCGCTCAAATGCGCCAGGCCAAAGTGCGGCAGCAGGCCGTCGAGGATGCGGCGGTGCAGCTCGTCGATGCGCGTCCAGCCCAGTTCACCGCTGCGCACGCGCTGCATGGCGGGCTGGTAGCCGTCGCGCCAGGCCAGGGCGAAGGCGTTGGCGTCCACCTGGGGGTAGAGCGCCTGCACCTCGCGCACGATGCTGCCGTGCCAGTCGACCACAGTGCCGAAGACGTCGAAGGCGAGCACTTGCACATCGGGGAAGGGGGGCTGGCGCATGCGGGTGTCCTTGGTTCAAGACTTGCCTGATGAGGCGTAGCCCGCAGCATAGCGGGCGCCCCCGCCCGCGCGCTACAGCGCCCAGGTGCGCGGCACCGTGGCGGGCAGATTCCACAGCGCCGTGCGCCACGCGGCGCGCACGGCCTTCATCAGTTGCATGGCGGGCTCTACCTGGTGGGCAAGGGCCCGCACCACCACCACTTGCGGGTGGGGGCTGGTGGCGCCGGCGGTGGCGGCCAGGGGGTGGGCTTGCAGCACGGCGCGCGCTGCGTCCAGCGCCTGCTCGCGCCGGGTGCGGTCCAGCGCGGTGCCGGTGGCCAGCACCAGGGTGGCCAGCGTGGTGTGCCCGGCCAGGCCCAGCGGGCTGGTCAGCAGGCGCTGGTCTGCAGCGTCGATGGCGCCGCGCTCCAGCCACACGCCGGGCAGTTCCAGGTGCTGCAGCACGCGGCCTGCCACAAAGGGCTGGCGGGCGTGGGGCAGGCCCAGGGCGGTGATGTCCCAGGCCATGCTTTCGGCGCCGGGCGCCAATTGCAGGGTGAGGTGGTTTTCGGCCTGGCAGGCGCTGTAGCACAGGCTCTCCAGCGGCAGCCATTCCAGCCGGGCGCCTTCGGCCACGGCAAGCTGCGTGCGCTGCAGGGCGGTGGCGCCTTCCGAGCGGTAAAAGCGCGTGGCGCCGGGCGTGGTGATGAGGGCGTGCGCGCCCGCCGCCACATTCGCGTGCACTTCCAGCGTGTCGCCGCCCACCAGGCCGCCGGGTGGGTGCACCAGCACGTTGTGGCACACGCTGCCGCCTTCCGGGTACAGGCTTTGCAGCACGCGCAGCGGGCCGGTGTGGGCAAAGCGCAGCACGGTGCGGGCGTCTTCCACCGTGTAGTCCAGGTCGAGCCGGGCGTGCCAGCTCATGGTTGGTGCGCTCTTGTTTTGATAGCTGCTGGCGCTCTTGCCATAAGCGCCAGGGGGCTTTTTTTGCTGAATGGGAGCATTTCAGCCGCCGTGCGCGCTCCGGTGCGCCCAGCCGGTGGTGTGGCGCTCGACCACGCTGAACAGCTCGTACATCACCATGGCCATGGCGCCCACCACCAGCAGGCCCGCAAAGGCCAGGCCCATCTGCATGGACGAGCCCGCCGAGATCAGCAGGTAGCCAATGCCCTCGTTGGCGGCGGTCATCTCCGACACCGTGGTGCCCACAAACGCCAGCGTGATGGCGACCTTGAGCGAGGCAAAAAAGTACGGCATGGAGCGCGGCAGGCCGACCTTGGTCAGTACGTCCCAGCGGCGCGCGCCCAGTACGCGCAGCACGTCTTCGAGCTCGGGCTCCAGCGTGGCCAGGCCTGTGGCGATGTTGACCATGATGGGGAAGAAGCTGATGAGAAACGCCGTGAGAATCGCCGGCCCCACGCCAATGCCGAACCACACCACCAGGATGGGCACAAACGCTGCCTTGGGCAGCGCGTTGAAGGCGGTCATTAACGGGTAGATGGCGGCATAGGCCAGGCGCGAGCTGCCGATGATGAAGCCCAGCAGTACGCCCACCACGATGGCGATGCCAAACCCCACCATGGTCACCCACCAGGTGCGCCAGGCGTGCGCGGCAATCACGTCGCCAAACGCCACCAGTTGCTGGGCGATGGCCCAGGGGCTGGGGAACAGGTATTCGGGCACGGCAAAGGCTGCGCAGACGATTTGCCACAGCAGCAGCGTGGCGGCCAGCAGCAGCCAGGGCGACCAGCGTTCGAGGTTTTTGTGGGGCATGGCTTATTGCACGATGGATGCGGGGGAGGCGCTGCCCTGGCGCAGCGCGCCGATGTGGCCGCGCAGCTCGTGCACCACGTCGGTGAATTCCTTGGTGTAGGTCACTTCCAGCGCGCGCGGGCGGGGCAGGGTGATGTGCCGCTGCACCACAAAGCGGCCGGGGCTTTTGCTCATCACGTACACCGTGTCGGCCAGGAACACGGATTCGCGCAGGTCGTGCGTGACCAGGATGACGTTGAAGCGCTGCTCGGCCTGCAGGTCGCGCAGGATGCACCACAGCTCTTCGCGCGTAAAGGCGTCGAGCGCGCCAAAGGGCTCGTCGAGCAGCAGCATCTGCGGCTCGTGGATGAGGGCGCGGCAAATGCTTGCGCGCTGCTGCATGCCGCCCGACAGCTCCCACGGAAACTTGTCGGCATAGCCCTCCAGCCCCACCTTGGCCAGCAGCGCGCGGGCGCGGTCGGCAAATTCGGCGCGGCGCTGGCGAAACTGCTGGCGGTAGGGCTCGACGATTTCCAGCGGCAGCAGCACGTTGTCGAGCGTGCTGCGCCAGGGCAAAAGCGACGGTGCCTGGAAGGCCATGCCTGAGATTTTGAGCGGCCCGGTCACCGGCTGCCCGTTGATGAGAATCTTGCCCATCGACGGCTTGCGCAGGCCCGTGGCCAGCTTCATGAAGGTCGACTTGCCGCAGCCCGACGGCCCCACGATGGCGATGAACTCGCCGCGCGCTACCTGCAGGTCGATGGCTTCGACGGCAAAGTGGTTCTGCGCCCGCAGCTCGTCGTTGTAGGCCAGCCAGACATCGCGGAAGTCCACGAAATAAGAATCGGCAGCCTGCATCAAGTGTCCGAAAAAAAGGTTGCGCACCGGGCCGCGCTCGCGGCCCGTGCATTGCGGTGATCCACGGCGCTACGCGTTACCCGCGCCGGACAGAACGGGCGCGGCCCAAGCCAGCGCCCCCGTGCAAGGGCCGCCCCGCCGCACTGGGGGCGTCCCCCTCCCAACGCGCGCAGCGGGTTGAGAGAGGGGGAAGGCGCGAAGCGACTCAGGGGGCGTTTCATTTCTTCGGCAGGATGTTCAGCTCGGCTGCGCTGGGCAAAAAGCTGCCGTTCCATACC